>NZ_JBWKKF010000010.1:0-147815 GCF_056431745.1 Amycolatopsis sp. NPDC045836
TAAACCGCCAGCAACGCCTGCGCCTCAATCGGATCACCCAACCGCGTACCCGTCCCGTGCGCCTCCACCACATCCACATCGGACGGTTCGAGACCGGCCACGGCCAGCGCCCGCCGGATCACCCGGATCTGCGACGGCCCGTTCGGCGCGGTCAGGCCGTTGCTGGCGCCGTCGGAGTTCACCGCGGAACCCCGGACCACGGCCAGCACCGGGTGCCCGTTGCGCACCGCGTCCGGCAGCCGCTCCACCACGAGCAGGCTCGCGCCCTCGCTCCAGCCGGTGCCGTCGGCCGCGTCGGCGAAGGACTTGCACCGCCCGTCCGGGGCGAGCCCGCGCTGCCTGCTGAACTCGACGAACACCGACGGGGTGGCCATCACCGCGACCCCGCCGGCCAGCGCCAGGTCGCACTCGCCCGAACGCAGCGACTGCACGGCCAGGTGCAGCGCCACCAGCGAAGACGAGCAGGCGGTGTCCACCGTCAGGGCCGGTCCCTCCAGCCCCAGCGTGTAGGCGATCCGGCCGGACACCACACTGCCCGCGTTGCCGATGCCGAGATAGCCTTCGAGGTCTTCGGGGGCTTGAGCGGGATTTCCGGCGTAGTCGTGGAACATCTTCCCGGCGAACACGCCGGTGTCGCTGCCCTTGAGCGAAAGCGGGTCGATCCCGGCGCGCTCCAGCGCCTCCCAGGAGATCTCCAGCAGCAGCCGCTGCTGCGGATCCATCGCCAGCGCCTCACGCGGCGAGATGCCGAAGAAACCGGCATCGAAACCGGCCACGTCGTCGAGGAAACCACCCTCCCGCACATACGACCGGCCCGGCCGATCCGGATCCTCGTCGAACAGGTTCGCCAGATCCCAGCCACGATCAGCCGGGAACCCGGTGAGCGCGTCGGCGCCTTCGGCCACGAGGTCCCACAGTTCGCCCGGCGAGTTCACCCCGCCCGGCAGGCGGCAGGCCATGCCGACGATGGCGATCGGCTCGCCGGTGGCGGCGGGCACCGGCTCGGCGGACACCGGCTGCCGGTCGCCCAGCAGTTCCGCCCGCAGGTGCCCGGCCAGCTCGGCCGGGGTGGGCCGGTCGAAGGCCACCGTGGCGGGCAGGCCGAGGCCGGTGGCCGCGGCGAGCCGGTTCCGCAGTTCGACCGCCGAGCGCGAGTCGAAGCCGAGTTCCTTGAACGCGCGCCGGGCGGGCACCTCGGCGGCGTCGCGGTAACCGAGGACCCCGGCGGTCTCGGTGCGGACCAGTGCCAGCAGCAGGCGCTCCTGCTCGTTCCGGGACAGCCCGGCCAGCCGGTTCCGCAGGGTGCCGGTCAGTTCCGGTTCGGCGGCGGCGGAGAGCCGGGCGAACGCGCTGACCGCTTCGCCGTCCGGGTCCGCCGCCAGCAGCACGGCTTCGCCGGTGGTCAGCGCGATGTCCAGCAGCGCACCGGTGTCCGAGGCGGACAGGTGCGAGCCCAGTCCGAGCGCGACGGCGGGAAGCCCGGCTGCACGGCGTCGCTGGGCCAGTGCCATCAGCTGGTGGTCGGCAGCCGCGTCGGCCGGGTTCGCGGTCCCCAGCACGGAGCCCGACGAGCAGCACAGCACGAACGCCGCCGGCGCGGCGTCCCTGGTCAGTTCGTCCAGCAGGCGGGCACCGGCCGGGTCATCCCCCACGGCGTGGACCACGGCGCTGACCGGGTGTTCCGCGGGTACACGGGCGAGCAGGCCGGCGACATCGTCGGCAGTGCCCGTGAGCACTTCGGCGAAGCCACGGGTGGCCAGGTGGGCGGCCACCGCGCCGGTCGCATCGCCGACGACCACGGCCGTACCGGTGTGAGCGTGAGCCTGCGCGCGGGCCCGTACCGGCGCGAGCTTCGGGGCCCGCAGCACCCCGCCGCGCACCACCAGCTGCGACCGCCCGGACCGCACCGCGGCGGCCAGTTCGGCGAAGGTGGCCTCGCCGAGGTCGCACCCGGCCAGCCGGTCCGGTTCGCCCGCCGCCCGGACGACTCCCCACACCGGCGCGAAGGTGTCCTCCGCGCCGCGGGTGACCAGCACCAGGCGGGCGGCGGCGAACCGGTCGTCGGCCAGCCAGGCGTCCACCAGCGCCCGCGCCTCGTCCACCGACTCCGGCGCGGTGCTCAGCACGGTCCGGGGCACGGGTGCGCCCGACGCGACCGCGGCCTGGAGCGCGGCGAGGCCGGCGTGCTGTTCGACAGCCGCGTCAGCCGCCGAAAAGCCCAGGCGATCCGAGCCGAGCAGGGCCCACTCCCCGGCCGCGGGCAGCCGGGACGCCCCGCCCGCCACCGGGGTCCAGTCGAGCCGGAACAGCCCTTCGCGCACGGTGGCGGCGTCGGTGTGCTCCCTGGCCGTGCTTTCCAGCAGCTTGCGGCGGGTCACCTTGCCGGAGGCGGTGCGCGGGATGCTTTCGACCTCGTACACCGCCGCGGGCACCTTGAAGTAGGACAAGCGGCTGCGGCAGGCGGCCACGATCGCCTCCGCGTCCACCTGCCCCGGCACCTCGGGCACCACGTAGACCACCGGCACCTCGCCGAGCGCCTCGTCCGGCCTGCCCGCGGCGGCCACGTCGGCGACACCGGCGACGGTGCGCACCACGTCCTCGATCTCGGCGGGGTGGATGTTCTCCCCGCCGCGGATGATCAGCTCCTTGATCCGGCCGGTGATGGTCAGGTACCCCAGTTCGTCCCGGCGGGCCAGGTCCCCGGTGCGGTACCAGCCGTCCCGGAGCGCGGCGGCGGTGGCTTCCGGCTGGTTGTGGTAGCCGAGCATCACGTTCGGGCCGCGCACCCAGACCTCGCCCTCGGTGCCGGGTTCGGTTTCCTCACCGGTGCCGGGGTCGGCGATCCGCACCTTCAGCCCGGGCACCGGGAGCCCGCACGAGCCGGCCACCAGCGCGCCCGTCGGACGGCTCATGGTGATCGCGCCGCAGGTCTCGGTGCTGCCGTAGCTGTCGACCAGCCGGACGCCGAAGGTGTCTTCGAAGGATTCGCTCAGCGAGGCCGAGGTGACCGCGCCGGTGACCATGCACACCCGCAGCGAGTCGGCCTCCAGCCCGTCGGTGCGCGCGTGCCGCAGCAGGTCGTGGTACATCGTCGGCACCCCGACGAGGAAGGTGTAGGGCTCCTCCTGCATCAGCCGCGCGATGTCGTCCCCGGCGAAGCCGTCGGTGATCCGCGCGCTGGCACCGGCGGCGACCACGCCGTGGATGCCGAGGATGTGGGCCAGCGAGTGCGACATCGGCAGCGGCCACAGCACCCGGTCGGCCGGGGAGAGCCCGAGCAGCGGCACGTAGCAGGCGGCCACCGACCACAGGCAGCTGCCCTGCGTGGACAGCACGCCCTTGGGCTGCCCGGTGGTGCCCGAGGTGTAGAGCATCCAGGCCACGTCGTCGAGGCCGGAGTCGTCGCGGGCGGGCGACCCCGGTTCGGTGGTGGCCAGTTCGTCGAAGGAGGCCACGTCCGCAGCCGGTGCGGTCAGGCCGGTGGCCACCACGAGGGGGCCGGTGCCACCGGTGACGCGGCGCAGCTGCGCCAGGTGGGCGGTGTCGGTGAGCACCACTTCGGCGCCGCTGTCCCGCAGCAGGTAGGCCAGTTCCTCGTCCGAGGCCCGGGGGTGGACCGGCACGCCGACCCCGCCGGCCCGCACCGCGGTGAGGTAGCCCTCGACCACTTCGACGCTGTTGTTGAGCCAGATCACCACCCGCCCGCCGCGGGAGAGCCCGCGGTGCACCAGGTGCCCGGCCAGCCGGGCGGTCCGCCGTTCCAGCTCGGCGTAGGTGACCGACCGGCGCGCGTCCGAGTAGGCGACCTTCTCCCCGCGCCGCCCGGCGTGCGCACGCAGCAGCTCCGACAACGGCCGGATCAGCTCGGATCGCGCCATGGATTTCGCCTCCTGGATCATCGGAAAACACCGCGGGGCGGCCGGAAATGGTGGCCGGAAAAAACGGCAGCCGAATTGTTCGCCCGGCCGGTCGGTCGGCGAACCGGTCCCCGAGTAATACGGCCACGTTAGCCAGCCGTCAGACGTGAGTTCAACCCCGAGTAGCTCCCGGGTATGACCCCGGCACACCACCCCGAGCACCGCCCCTATTCCCGCGGGAGTACCCCCTAAAGGCGCCCCTACCAGCAGTTCCGCCGCCGGGTGGCCGTTTCGCACCCTACCGCCCGCGAAGCGACCTGACAAAGTCCGGCGGACCTGGCAATCACCGGGATTTGCTTGCCAGCACCCCGCGGCGGCACCTAATATCCTGGCAAGTGAGTCAATTCATGGCGATCGCCATTCGCTCGAAACATCCGGCTGCCCCGACAGTTCTCGCGGAGTACTGATGACACAGACACAGCCGCTCGCGCGCATCATCGGCGTAGGCACGGCGGTGCCCGCCTTTTCCTATTCCCAGCGGGAACTGCTCGACATCTTCGGCATCACCGACCCCAGGGTGCGCTCGGTGTTCCTCAACAGCGCGATCGAGCGCCGCTTCCTCAACCTGCCGCCCAAGCTGCCCGACGGCACCCGGCGCGTGGAAACCCAGGGCGAGCTGCTCGGAAAGCACCGCACCCACGGCATCGAGATGGGCGCCAGGGCCCTGCAGTCCTGCCTCAAGCAGGCCGAAGCCGACCTCGACGACGTCAGTTACCTGTGCTGCGTGTCCTCGACCGGGTTCCTCACGCCGGGGTTCAGCGCGCTGGTCATCCGCGAACTGGGCCTGCGCGTCGACTGCGCGCGCCTCGACGTGGTCGGCATGGGCTGCAACGCCGGGCTCAACGGCCTCGGCGCGGTTTCCGGCTGGGCCAGGGCGCACCCGGGGAAGCTGGCGGTGATGCTGTGCATCGAAGCCTGCTCGGCGGCCTACGTCTTCGACGGCACGATGCGGACTTCGGTGGTGAACAGCCTGTTCGGCGACGGTTCCTCCGCCGTGGCGGTGCTCGCGGGCGACGAGGAGCAGCGCGAGGGCCCGGACATCCTCAAGTTCTCCAGCTGCATCGTGCCGGAGGCGATCGACGCGATGCGGTACGACTGGGACGACCACGAGGGCAAGTTCAGCTTCTACCTCGACCAGGACGTGCCCTACGTGGTGGGCGCGCACGCCGAGCAGATCATCGGCGGCCTGCTGGCGGGCACCGGCCTGCGGCGCGACGACATCTCGCACTGGATCGTGCACTCGGGTGGCAAGAAGGTCGTCGACTCGGTGATGGTGAACCTGAACCTGACCCGGCGGGACGTGCGCCACACCACCAGCGTGCTGCGCGACTACGGCAACCTCTCCAGCGGCTCGTTCCTGTTCTCCTACAGCGCACTGGTCGACGAGGGCGTGGTGCGCCCCGGCGACTACGGCGTGCTGATGACCATGGGCCCCGGTTCCACCATCGAAACGGCCCTCGTCCAGTGGCGGCTCGGCGACGAGCCACGGTTCCCGGTGACCCCGGGCTTGCAGATTGGTGACTGAAGATGGCCTCGACTGAGATGGCCGCCGGCACGCTCGTGCTCGAACCGGCGGCCGGCGGCGCGCTCACCCCCGAACTCGTGCGCGCGGTCAACGAGTTCTGCGACCGGGTGGCGGACGCGGCACCCGGCACCGTCGGCGTGGTCCGCCTGCGCGGGGGTGATCCGGCGGGCGAACCGGGGTCCTGGCCCGGCGACGGCACGTCCATCCGGCTGGTCAACCGCTGGGAACGCACCCTGCGCCGGGTGGAGCGCCTCGGCGTGGTCACCGTCGCGGTGCTCACCGGGCACTGCGCCGGGCCCGCGCTGGACCTGGTGCTGACCAGCGACCACCGGATCGCGGCCACCGGCGCCTCGGTGGCGCTGCCCACCGGTTCCGGGCAGTTCTGGCCGGGGATGGCGCTGCACCGGATGGCCACCCAGCTCGGCGTCGCCCGCACCCGCGGGCTGCTCCTGCACACCCGGGCGCTGTCCGCGGCGGAATCGGCGGAGCTGGGCCTGGTCGACGAGGTGACCGAGGACGCCGAGGGAGCCTTGGCCCGCCGGACGGCGGAGTTCGCCGGGATCGCGGGCGCGGAGTTCGCGGTCCGGCGCCGCCTGCTGCTCGACGCGCCGACCACCACCTTCGACGACGCGCTCGGCGTGCACCTCGCCGCCTGCGACCGCGCCCTGCGGTACGCCCAGCGCCTCAGCGAGCCGGAACCGGACCCGGTGGCCGCCTTCGCCGGTGGCACCCGATGACGCTGACCGAACTCCCCGGCACCGGTTTCGACCTCGACGCGGCCGAACTGTCCCGGAGGATCGCCGAACACGAGACCGTGCTCGCGGCCCTGCCGCCGAAGGCCGGGCGCTCCCCCGCCGAGCAGGCGGCGGCCGACGAGGCGCACCTCGCGGCCCGGCGCCTGCGTGCCCGGTTCCTGCACGAGCACGCCGCGACGGTCTACCACCGGCTCACCGGTGGTCACACCGAACGGCTGCGCCTGCGTGAACTGGCCTTCGCCGCCGCGGTCGCGTTCCCCGGGCTGGTACCGACCGAGGAGCAGATCGCCGATGAACTGAGCCTGCCGCAGGAGGAGAAGGAAGGCCGTGAGATCGACCAGGGCCTGTTCTTCCGGGCGGTCCTGCGGCACCCGGTCGCCGGCGGCCACCTGCTGGACACGATGCTGCGGCCGACCCCGCGGGCGGAGCGCCTGCTGCCCGCCTTCCGCGAAACCGGGCACGCCGACCTCGGCTCGCTGCGCCTCGAACGCCGTTCCGGCGCGGCCTATCTGACCGTGTGCAACACCGCCGCGCTCAACGCCGAGGACAACGAACTCATCGACGCCATGGAGACCGCCGTCGACCTGGCCCTGCTCGACGACCAGGTCGGCGTCGGGGTGGTGCGCGGGGCGGAGATGACGCACCCGCGCTACCTCGGCAAGCGGGTGTTCAGCGCGGGCATCAACCTGACCAAGCTGCACGCCGGCCAGATCTCGCTGGTGGACTTCCTGCTGCGCCGGGAACTGGGCTACCTCGCCAAACTGGTGCGCGGCCTGCTGGTCGACGACGATCCCGCCGCGTGGCCGCGCCGCACCGCGGACAAGCCGTGGATCGCCGCGGTGGACTCGTTCGCCATCGGCGGCGGTGCCCAGTTGCTGCTCGTGTTCGACCACGTCATCGCCGCCGCCGACGCCTACTTCAGCCTGCCCGCGGCCCAGGAGGGCATCGTGCCCGGCGCGAGCAACTTCCGGCTGCCCCGCTCGGCCGGTCCCCGGCTCAGCCGCCAGGTGATCCTGTCCGGCCGCAAGATCTGGGCGCACGAACCCGAAGCCCGGCTGCTCTGCGACGAAGTGGTGGATCCACGCGAGGTGGACGCCGCGGTCGAGGCCGCGAGGGAACGCCTCGGCAGTCCCGCGGTGGTGGCCAACCGGCGGATGCTCAACCTGGCCGAGGAGCCCGCGGACGCCTTCCGCGAATACCTCGCCGAGTTCGCCGCCGAGCAGTCGCTGCGGCTCTACGGCGAGGACGTGCTGGCCAAGGTGCGCCGGTCCTGGGCGCGCCAGGAGACCGGGGCATGACCGGCCTGGTGGACCTCGAAGCGGTGCGGGGCAAGGTGTTCAGCTCCGGGTGGCGGGCACCCGGCGGGGGCACCGCGGAAGTCACCGAGCCCGCCACCGGGCAGGTGCTCGCCGTCACCGGGATCGCCGATGCGGCCGACATCCGAGCCGCCGCCGGCGCCGCCGAGCAGGCCCAACCGGCGTGGGCCGCGCTCGCCCCCGCGGACCGGGCGGCCGTGCTGCGCCGCGCCGCCGCACTGCTGGAGAGCCACCGCGAAGAAGTGGCTCAGTGGCTGATCCGCGAAGGCGGTGCCGTCGCGGCGAAGGCCGACTTCGAAATCCGGTCGGCCACCGACGAACTCTGGGCGGCGGCCGCGCTGCCGGTCCAGCCACACGGCTGCCTGCTGCCCTCGGACCCGGACCACCGCAGCGTCGGGCGGCGGGTGCCGCTCGGGGTGGTCGGCGTGATCAGCCCGTGGAACTTCCCGCTGGTGCTCGCGCTCCGGGCGGTCGCCCCCGCGCTGGCGCTCGGCAACGCCGTGGTGCTCAAGCCAGACGTGCAGACCCCGGTTTCCGGCGGGGTGGTGCTCGCCCGCCTCTTCGAAGCCGCCGGGTTGCCCCGTGACCTGCTGCACGTGCTGCCCGGTGACGCGGACCCGGGGCGGGCGCTGACCGCCGACCCGGCCGTGGCCATGATCGCCTTCACCGGTTCGACCACCGCCGGTCGTGAGGTGGGTGAGGTGGCCGGGCGGGCGCTCAAGCGGGCGTCGCTGGAACTGGGTGGCAACAACGCGCTGATCGTGCTCGAAGACGCCGATCTCGACGCCGCGAGCTCGGCGGGCGCCTGGGGTTCGTTCCTGCACCAGGGGCAGATCTGCATGGCCGCGGGCAGGCACCTCGTGGTCGAGCGGGTGGCGCGGGAGTACACCGAGCGGCTCGTCGCGCGGGCTCGGGCGCTGCCGGTGGGCGATCCGTGGACCGAGGAGGTCGCGCTCGGCCCGCTGATCAACGACCGCCAGCTGGCGCGGGTGGACCGGATCGTGCGGGAGACCGTGGCGGCCGGTGCCCGCCTCGGCGCCGGTGGCACGCACCGCGGCCGGTTCTACCGGCCGACGGTGCTGGCCGGGGTGACCCCGGAGATGCCCGCGTTCACCGAGGAGATCTTCGGCCCGGTCGCGCCGGTGACCGTGGTGCGGGACGAGCACGAGGCCGTGGCACTGGCCAACCGCACCGAATACGGCCTGTCCGCCGCGGTGCAGACCGGTTCGCCCGAGCGCGGCCTCGCGGTGGCTGCCCGGCTGCGCACCGGGATCGTGCACGTCAACGGCCAGACCGTGGACGACAACGCCCACGTCCCGTTCGGCGGGCGTGGTGCCTCCGGCAACGGCACCCGCCACGGCGCCCAGCACAGCTGGGACGAGTTCACCCAGTGGCAGTGGCTGACCGTGCGCGAGACCGCCGCACCGTACCCGTTCTGACGCTTTTCGGCGCTTTTCAAGGAGGCGTGATGCCGCGAGTGCGGTACCGCAAGGAAGGCCACGTCGCCCGCATCACGCTCGACCGGCCGGACGTGCTCAACGCGATGGACCTGCGGATGCACGCCGAACTGGCCGAGATCTGGGACGACTTCGAAGCCGACGACGAGCTCTGGGCCGGCGTGCTCACCGGAAGCGGCGACCGCGCCTTCTCGGTGGGCCAGGACCTCAAGGAGCTCGTCGCCAGGGTGGAGGGCGGCGAAGGCCCGTCGAGCTTCGGCAGCCGGGGGAAACCGGGCTGGCCGCGGCTCACCGAGCGGTTCACCCTGTCGAAACCGCTGATCGCCAGGGTCAACGGCTACGCACTCGGCGGCGGCTTCGAACTGGCGCTGGCCTGCGACATCATCGTGGCCGCCGAGCACGCCACCTTCGCCCTGCCCGAAGCGCGCCTCGGCCTGGTGGCCGGCGCGGGCGGGGTGTTCCGGCTGGCCAGGCAGCTGCCGTTCCGCACCGCGCTGGGCCACCTGCTGACCGGGCGGCGGATGAGCGCGGCCCGTGCGCTGCAACTGGGCCTGGTCAACGACGTGGTGCCGCTCGAGGACCTGGACGACTGCGTGGACGGATGGGTGCAGGACCTCCTGCGCTGCGCGCCGTTGTCCGTGCGCGCCATCAAGGAGGCGGCCACCGCTTCGGTCACCATGCCGCTGGAAGAAGCCTTCGCCACCCGCTACGCGTGGGAGGACAAGCGGATGCACAGCCGCGATGCCCGGGAGGGGCCGCTGGCCTTCGTGGAGAAACGACCGCCGGTGTGGACGGCTTCCTGATCGGGCGCTTCCCGCGCAGGCCACGAGAATCGCGCAGCCGCACTGGCTGTCGGGGAAAGGCGCCCACCGGAACGGACCGCCTCGATCAAGCACCCGCGAACACGTCACCACCCTCGCGAAGGCTCACCGCCCGCGAAGTCCCGCTGGCCTTCGGGGAAAAGCGATCGCCGGTGCGGACGGCTTCCTGATCAGGCGCTTCCCGGCTGGCTCGCGCGGGCACGCGGCCCGCGAAGACCGCCCCTGCTCAGGCCGTTTCCCGTGCTGGTTGCAGGTGCTCGGTGTGCACGAAGACCTGCGCCGCCGAGACCAGGGTCACGTGCCGGTGCCAGCCGATCCAGGAACGCCCTTCGAAGTGGCCGAGGCCGAACCGCTCGGTCAGTTCACGGCGTCCGTGTTCCATCCGGCGCCGAACCTCCACCGGGCGGATCACCGCGCCCGCCACCACCTCGCCGCCCACCCGGACCAGGTAGGGCAGCCCGCGCCGGTCCAGCGCCGCGCGGAAGCCGGCGTGGTCGCCGTACCCGGTGCCCGCCACCACCACCGGCGGGCGCAGGCCCCAGCCGAGCAGTTCGTCGAGCATCTCCACCGCGAGCATCCACTTCGGACGGTGCCGTTCGGTGCGCGGGACGCCGCAGCGCCGCCGGCGCCGGACGGCTTCCGGCGTGGACCCGGGGTCGTCCCACTCCGGGGGGACGAACAGCCGCCAGTTCACCGCCGCGGCCGCGGTCTCCCCCACCAGGTGCACACCGACCCCCACCTGGCAGTTGGCCACCTTCCGCAGGTGCGGCGCGTACTGCCGGGCCACGCAGGGCGAGCCGGCGCCGTCCTTGGCGAACGCCACGTCCCCGACCACCCAGGCGGTCGGGCGGGTGAACCCGTCCGCGCGCCGCGCCAGCCGGGCCCGCACCGGCAGCAGCTTCCACGTCGACGAGGTGACGAACTGCTGCAGCAGCTGGTGGTCCACGCCGAGGCGGCGCGCCATCGGCAGCATCGACTTGCGGCCGCCGTCGAGCAGCAGGCCACGCAGGTACAGTTCGGCCTTCGTGCGCTGGTCCGACCGCGCCAGCGAAGCGAACACCTCCGCGGTGAACCTGGTCAGCCGGTCACTGGCCACCACTGTCTCCACGCCTGGATCACCCCGGTCCCGGTATCGGCTGCACCCCACCCGGCCAGGGTCTCCGGCGGCTCTAACAACCGCCTAACAAGCAGCCGACCGCGTGGCCGACCTGACAAAGTCCGATTAGGGGGCGGTCGCCGCCGCCCCGGCCCTAGGGGCTTGACCGGCCAACTCGCCGGTTTATAACCTCGTGTTCGCCGAGTTCATTTCCGGCGTTGCCGCGGATTCGATTTCCGCCGTGCTGCTCGGTCATTCCCGTGCCGATTTTCGTGCCGCGACGGCGGCCACACCTGCGGAGGTTCGATGACGACGGAAACGGCCCACCGGGTGGCCATCGTTGGCGCCGGGGTGATGGGCACCAACATCGCGACGGTGGTGCTCGGGCACGGGGTCCCGGTGCTGCTCGTCGATCTCGACGACACCGTGCTCGACCAGGCCAGGACCGCGATCGGCGGGATGCTGCGGCACGCGGAGCTGCTGGGCGCGCTGCCCGAGGGCACCACCCCCGCCGAGATGGTCACCAGCACCGTGCCCGCCGACGCCGCCGGGGTGACCGCGGTCATCGAGGCGGTCACCGAACAACCCGAAGTGAAAGCCAAGGTGCTCGCCGAGTATTCCGGGCTCGTGCGCCCCGGCACCCCGCTGATCTCGAACACCTCGGGAATTCCGATCGACGAAATGGCGGACTGGGTGGCCAGGCCGGCCGAACTCGCGGGTACGCATTTCATGAATCCCGCCTTCCTGATCCGGATGGTCGAGGTGGCCCGCGGGCCGCGCACCGGGGACGAGACGATGCACGCGATCACCGGCCTGCTCACCGCCATCGACCGCGTGCCGGTGGTGGTCGGCGACTCCCCCGGTTTTGTCACCAGCAGGCTGCTGCACCCGATGCTCAACGACGCGATCCGGCTGGTCGGCACCGGCGCGGCGACCCCGGAAGCGGTCGACGCGCTGATGGAGGGCTGCCTCGGGCACCGCACCGGGCCGCTGCGCACCGCGGACCTGATCGGCCTGGACAACCTCGCGGACTCCCTGCGGGCGCTGCACGAGCGCACCGGTGACGAGGGGTGCCGCCCCTGCGACGCGCTGCTGGCGAAGGTCAGCCAGGGCGAACTCGGCCGCAAGACCGGCCGGGGTTTCTACGACTACGGAAGGGCGATGGTGTGACCACCACCGACAACGCGCAGGACGCCGCGGCCATCGAGGCCGCCCTGCTGGACCTGCTCGAAGCGCGGACGAAGACCGAGCTGGACCCGGAGCAGGAGCTGTTCGCCTCCGGCCTGGTCTCCTCGATGTTCGCCATGGAGCTGATCGTCCACCTGGAACAGACCTACCAGGTGAGCATCACCGGGCCGGACCTGAAGCTGGACAACTTCCGGACCGTGGCGAAGATGACCTCCCTCGTCCTGCGCCTGCGGGACGGCTCGACGGTGCCCTCCGGTGCCTGACCGGCTCGGCGACGGGCGGGCACTGGTCGATTCGCTCACCGGGGACCAGGCCGGGGCCTGGGACCTGGACGGGCGGATCCCGGTCGAAGTGCTCCGCAAGCTGGGCGCGGCCGGGCTGCTGTGCGCTCAGGTGCCCACCTCGGCCGGCGGTCTCGGGCTGACCAGCCTGGAGAACGGCGAGTTCACCGCGTATGTCGGCAGCCGGTGCAGCTCGCTGCGCAGCGTGATGACCTCGCAGGGCATGGCCGCGTGGACCGTGCAGCGCCTCGGCGACCGGGAACAGCGGGCGGCCCTGCTCCCCGAACTGACCACCGGCCGCCTGGCCGCCGTCGGCTTCAGCGAGCCCGACGCCGGGAGCGACCTGTCCGCCCTGCGCACCGAAATCCGCCGCGACGGCGTCTCCGTGGTCGTGACCGGCCACAAGGTCTGGATGACCGCCGCCTGCTACGCCGATCTGCTGATCGTGTTCGGCCGGTTCGAGGACGGCGCCGCCGCGGTCGTCGTGCCGTCGCGGGCGCCGGGGGTGCGGGTGCGCAAGGTCGCCGACCCGCTCGGCTGCCGCGCGGCCGGGCACGCCGAGGTCGAACTCGACGTGCGCCTGCCGGCGTCCGCGGTGCTCGGCGGGGTCGGCCAGGCGCTGCCGCTGCTGCTCACCACCGCACTGGCCTACGGCCGGTTCTCCGTGGCGTGGGGCTGCGTCGGCATCCTCCGGGCCTGCCTGACCGCGGCGGCCACCCACGCCGCCCGGCGCGTGCAGTCCGGCGTTCCGCTCGCCCGGCACCAGCTCGTCGCCCGGCACCTCGCCGAACTGCTCACCGACACGCAGACCGCGGCGCTGGCCTGCGAGCGGGCGAGCCGCAGCTGGGACAGCGGTTCACCGGACGTGGTCATCGCGACCGTGCTGGCCAAGCAGGTCAGCGCCCGGCACGCGGCCAGGGGCGCGGCGGCCGCGGTGCAGGTGCTCGCGTCGGCCGGGGCGCAGGACGGCCACGTGGTGGCGCGTGCCTACCGCGACGCGAAGTTGATGGAAATCATCGAGGGCAGCAACGAGATCTGCCAGCTGCTCCTCGCCGAGCACGCCGTCGCGACCGCGGTGAGCTGATCCCCCGAGGAGGAACTCGTGCCCGATCGACCGAGCCTGGTCAAGTGCCTGGTCTGGGACCTGGACAACACGTTGTGGCAGGGAACCCTGCTGGAGGACGAACAGGTCCGGTTCGCCGACGCCGTGCGGGAGGTGATCACCACCCTCGACGGGCGCGGCATCCTGCAGTCGGTGTCCAGCAAGAACGACCAGGACCTGGCCCTGGCGCGGCTGGAGGAGCTGGGCATCGCCGAGTACTTCGTGCTGCCGAAGATCGGCTGGGGGCGCAAGTCCGACGCCGTGCGCGAGCTGGCCGAGCAGCTGAAGTTCAAGCAGGACACGATGGCCTTCGTCGACGACCAGCCGGCCGAACGCGCCGAAGTGCGCTACCACCTGCCCGACGTCCGCTGCTACTCCGCCGAGCAGGTGCTGGACCTGCCCGGCCTGCCCGAGTTCACCCCGGTGACGGTCACCGCGGATTCACGCAAGCGCAGGCAGATGTACCAGGCCGGGTTCCGGCGCGAGGCCGAGAAGGCCGCGTTCAACGGCCCCGACGAGGACTTCCTGCGCTCGCTGGAGCTGGTGCTGGAGATCAGCCGAGCCGGGGAGGCGGAGCTGGCGCGGGTCGAGGAACTCACGCTGCGCACCAGCCAGATGAACGCGACCGGGGTGCACTACTCGGACCGGGCGTTGCGCGCCCTGCTCGACGACCCGGAGCACGAGGTGCTGGTCACCACCCTGGCCGACCGGTTCGGCCCGCACGGCGCCGTCGGCGTGCTGCTGCTGCGCACCCACCCCGGGGTGTGGCACCTGAAGCTGCTGGCCACTTCGTGCCGGGTGGTCTCCTTCGGCGCCGGGGCGGTGCTGCTGAACTGGCTGACCGACCAGGCGGCGCGGGCCGGGGTGCACCTGGTGGCCGACTTCCGGCGCACCGAACGCAACCGGATGATGGAGGTCGCCTACCGGTTCGCCGGTTACCAGGAGCAGCCCTGCTCCTGCGGGGAGCAGCTGGAAGCCCCGCGGGACAACGTGCAGCGGCTGCACCTGACCCCGGAACCACGCAGCGCCCCCACCACCATGCGGTTGCACGCCCCGGACCTGACCGGCCGCGCCGTGGCAGCCGGGTCTTCCCGCGCCGCACCCCGCTCCTGAGCCCGGTTCCTTGCGTCCACCGGAGCCGCCGGTCCCGACCGGCACCCGGCGCGGGTGGTCACCCGGCCCTGTTCCGGTCTGCGCCGGCGCGCTCTTCCACGCCACCGGCCGCCGTCACCGTGTCGAGGCGCGGTACTCGCTCGGGGGGACGCCGAACGCGGAGCTGAACGCGCGGGTGAACGTCGAGTGCTCGCGCATCCACCCCGAGACCGGCATGCCGTCCGCCTGGAACAGGCGGTGCAGGCAGCTCACCGGGATGTGGTGCGCGGCGGCGACGGAGGCGGGGCACAGCTCCGGGTCGTGCAGGCGCTGCCGGATGTACGCCTTCGCCCGCAACACCAGCGTGCCTCGTCGCGCCTCCGGCGTGAGGCCGGGGACGTCGTTCTCCAGCACGTGCTCGAGCAGTGCCGACAACAGGTTCGTGGCCACCGCGCCCAGCCGGACGCGATCGGCGGGACGGTACTCCCCCGCCCGCCCGGGCAGCGGGAGACCGGCGACCCGTTCGGGCAGGGCGTGCCGGGGTATTTCGGCGCCCACGCACGCCCCCCGTGCGGTGCATGGTGCCGTTGACGGGCAAGCAGACGACGTGGCACTCCGGGTCCGCCCGGCGGACCGAGGACGCCGTCCGCCGGAAGGTCACCGGGGTGAACTCCTTGCCCGCGCATCCCCCGCCTCGCCCACATCCGCCCCCTCTGCGCCGGGGGCAGCCAAGCACGGCGGCTGTTCGCGGCCGTTTCCCGACGCACGGACCGAACCGCCTCGACGGCCGGAATCCTCGGCCGTGCCGCCGGAATCGCCTTCGAGGTGGGGGTTGGACGGCATCACCATCGGCCGCCTCGCCGGGGGACTGGGTATGAGCGTTGTTCGAGATCATCGCGGTCGGATCGGCCCCGAACGTGGCCAGGCGACTCGAGCACGGCCGAGCAGCCGCGGGCCGGCGTGGTGAGCGTGCGGACGTGTACCACCTGCCGCTTCTTCGGCCGTGACGAGAACCCCGATCCCGCAAGCGGTGGGGAAGGTGCTCACGGTGTCCGCCGGAGCCGCGCGGCCGCTGTGCTGGCACGGGCGCACGCTGGTGTCCGGGATCGGGAAAACGCCGGTCGGCGGGCCGGTCGAGGTCACCGCGCTCGGCTGGCCGCTGTTACCGGCTGGCCGCCCACCACGGTGTCGAGCTCCTGCGCCCGCGGCACGGCATCACCGCGGCCGAGGTGCACCGCGTGCTCGACGGCTGCTGTACCCCGCACACCCGAGGAACGCAGGATACCCGCGCCGGCCGGTGTTCCGGTGTCGTCGTCGAGCAGCAGCAGGAGCAGGTCTTCGACGATCAGCAGGTCGTTCCGCATGGTTCTCCCGGGTTGCGCACCGTCCACGAAGGACGGGAGTTTTGCTGTGCCCGCCGATGTTCTTACGGCTCCGGCAATGGGACCAGTGACGCGGTGTCATCAATCCACGGAACCACGGAAGAGGAACATTCGAATTCGAAGCAGTACACTCCGGTCATGCCCGACCCACGCCCCTCGCTCGACCCCGTGCAGCTCGGTACCTACTTCGACCTCATCGAGGTGACCAGTCTGCTGCGTCACGCCGTCGAGCAGCAGTTGCGGGAAGCGGGCGACCTCAGCTACGTCCAGTTCCAGCTACTGGCCCGGCTCGGTGACGCGCCGGCGGGCAGCCACCGCATGACCGATCTGGCCGATGGGGTCGTCTACAGCCGCAGCGGCCTGACCTACCAGGCCGGGCTGCTGGAAAAGGCGGGCCTGGTCGTGCGCACCCCGTCCCCCGACGACGAGCGGAGCACCACGGTCACCATCACCGACGCCGGGCGCGAGCGGCTCGGGCAGGTGCTGCCCGGCCACATCGAGGTGGTCAGCAGCCTGCTGTTCGAACCGCTTTCCCGCCGCGACGTCGAAACCCTCGCCGGCCTGCTGGCCCCGGTGCGCGAACACATGCGCTCGGCGCCACCCCGCTCGGCCGCGCCGCGCTCCCGCAGGAACCGGACCTGACGGTCGGGCGTCAGTTCGCCCGGTCCGTCAGGATCGCCCCCACCACCACGTCGAAGAGCCGCTTGGCGCGTGCTTCCTGCCCGGATTGGTCACCGAGCCAGGCCAGCGCCGACACCAGTGCGAAGAGGTCCGCACCGTCCACATCGGACCGTGCCGCGTCAGCGGCCTGGGCACGGGTGAGCAGCCGGGCACCGGCCGCTCGCAGGGCGACGCAGGAGGCGTGCAGCTCGGATTCGGGCTCCTCGATCGCCTTCACCATCGACGTGACCACCCCGTGGTTTTCCGTGGTGAACGCGACGAACTCACGCAGCCACACCACCAGCGCCCCTTCGGGCGAGCCATCCGCCTCGAGCTCGGCCGCCCGGCTCGTCAGCGCGTCGAAGCTGGTCCGGAGCAGCGCCTCCAGCAGTGCCTCCCGGGTCGGGAAGTGCCGCAGCAGCGTCGCCAGCCCGACCCCGGCCCGGCGGGCGATGTCGCGCATCGACGCGTCGGCGCCCTGCTCGGCGAGGACCACCCCGGCGGTGACCAGGAGGCGGTCGCGGTTGGCCCTGGCGTCCGCCCTCATGCCTGCCTCCTTGACTAACCGGATCACTGAACCATATATTCGGATCAGTGATCCAGAAAAACGGACCCCTGGTTCACTTGAGCTTACCCGCGAGAGGGAGCCAACCATGAAAGCGATCCGGCTGAACGAGTTCGGCGGCCCCGGGGTGCTGCGCTGCGAAGACGTGCCGGCCCCCGTCGCCGGGCCGGGAGAAGTGCTCATCCGCGTGCACGCCGCCGGCCTGAACCCGCCCGACTTCTACGCCCGCGAGGGCATGCCCGACCTGCCCCCCGAGCTGAGGCCCCCGATGGACCTCCCGCTGACCCCCGGAACCGACGTCTCGGGTGTCGTGACGGCCCTCGGCACCGGGGTCGGCGCTTTCGCGGTCGGCGACGAGGTGTTCGGGATGCTGCGCTTCCCCGCCGTCGTGCAGAGCGGCGCCTACGCCGAGTACGTCACCGCGCCGGTGTCCGACCTCGCCCGCAAGCCCGCCACCGTCGACCACGGGCACGCCGCCGCCCTGGCCATGTCGGGGCTGACCGCGTGGCAGTTCCTGATCGAACTCGGGCACGACCACCCGTCGCCGTTCCAGCGGGCCCAGCACCAGCCGATGCCGCTCGGCCGCGACACGACGGTGCTGGTCAACGGCGCGGCCGGCGGCGTGGGGCACCTCGCCCTGCAGTTGCTCAAGTGGCGGGGCGCCCGCGTGATCGCCGTGGCCTCCGGCTCCCACGAAACCTTCCTGCGTGAACTCGGCGCCGACGAGTTCATCGACTACACCCGGGTCCGGCCCGAAGACACCGTCCGCGGCGCCGATCTCGTGCTGGACACCGTCGGCGGTCCCCGCAGCCGCCGCTTCCTGCCCACCCTCAAGCGCGGCGGCGCCCTCTACCCGGTGTACGTCGGCGAGTTCGACGAGGAGGAGAACGCGAGGCTGGGGGTCACGGTCACGGCCACCCAGGTCCGCGCGAACGGTGCGCAGCTCGCCGAGCTGGGCCGCCTGCTCGAAACCGGCACGATCCGCGTGGCGATCGACAGCACCTTCGCCCTCGAAGACGCCGCGGCCGCCCACAAGCGAGCCGCCGACGGGCACCTGCGGGGCAAAATCGTGCTGACGGTCGCCTGAGCGCGGAGGGCAGGCGGCCGCTGGACTGCGTCAGCGCCAGGGATCGAGGGCGTGCTTGCCGACGGTCTGTCCACTTTCGAGTTGCCGCAGCACTGCCGGGCCGTCGGCCAGCGGGTGGACCCGCGGGGTGCCGGGCGGGTACACGCCCGCGGCGATGAGTGCTTCGAGCTCGGCCAGCAGCGACTGGTACAGGGCGGGCGCCGCGGCGGCCAGCGCGCCGATGTGCAGGCCCTTGACCTGGACCTGGTGGGTGAAGACCAGGTCGTGCGTGCTCAGGGTGGCGTCGCCGGAAGCGGCGCCGAAGACGACGATCCGGCCGGTGAACGGTTTGGTGACCGACAGACTGGTACCGAACGTGGCCCGTCCCACCGATTCCAGGACCAGGTCGACCCGGCGGCCGAGTTCCGCGGCCAGTCCGGGGCGGGCGCTGTCCAGCACTTCGCCGGCGCCGAGCGCTTTGACGGTGTCGTGCTTGGCGGGTGACGCCGTGGCGAGCACGTGGGCGCCGTAGTGGCGAGCGAGGCGGACCGCGGCCTGCCCCACGCCTCCGGCCGCGGCGTGGACGAGCACCACTTCACCGGCTTCGAGGCGGCCGAGGGGCTTCAGCGCCGCCAAGGCGGTGGCCCAGTTCAGCACCAGGCCGAGGGCTTCGGCGTCGCTCCACCCGGCGGGTACGGGGAGGACTCCGGCGGCGGGCATCGTCATGAACTGCGCGAAGGCGCCCGGGCCGACGCCGACGACGTGGGTGCCCAGCGGCCAGGGGTCGCCGACGCCCGGGCCGACGCCCACGATCTCCCCGGCGGCTTCGAAGCCCGCCACGTAGGGTGCCCGCGGGCCGCCTCCGTAGGTCCCGCGGGTCTGCATGACGTCGGCGAAGTTGATCCCGGCGGCACCCACGCGGACCAGGTACTCGCCGGGCCCCGGCACGGGACGGCGCCGATCGGCGGTCAGCGTCAGGTCCGCCGGCCCCCGATCGGACCGCTGCACCAGTGCTCGTCCGGTCTGTTCGTTGTTCTGCACGCGCCGAACGTAGGAGCTTCACACCTGCGTCAAGGTCAAGCGCCGGTGCGGCGGGCCTCCCGCAGGTAGTCCTCGAGTGCCGCCTGCTGCTCGCTGAGCGCGGCGATGCGCGCGGCCAGCCGATCGCGATGGGCCTGCACCTCGCGCAGGAACGCCACGCCCGTGTTCCCGTCGGCGGCCTCCCCGGCCAAGCGCAGGGGCAGCCCGGATTCCAGCAGCGAGCGGATGACGAGCACCCGGTCGATGGTGGACCGGCAGTAGTCGCGGAAGCCGTTGCCGCAGCGGCCGGGCACGATCAGGCCCGCTTCCTCGTAGTGCCGCAGGGAACGCGCGCTCACGCCGCTGATCCTGGCGGCTTCGCCGATCTTCATGGCCGGAGCAACGTCCGGCCGTGCTCCGGTCTTCCGCTTCGCGGAGCACCCGGCACCGCGCTCCTGTCCCTGGGTGACACAATGTCACTCCTTCCCAGCGTGACGAGGTGTGCAGCCATGGCCGAGCGGACGACGGACGAGCACAAGACGGGTGGCATGAGCGACCGGCGCCGTCACCGGCTCCAGCTGGAGATCTCCCGGGAGGCCGCGAACCTGTTCTGGCAGCACGGGGTGGCCGGCACCACCGGCGAGCAGATCGCCGACGCGGTCGGGCTGTCGGTGCGCACGATCTGGCGGCACTTCCGCAGCAAGGAAGCCTGCGCCGAGCCGATCGTCGCGCAGAACGTGGACAAGTTCGTCGACCTGCTCCAGGACTGGCCACCGGAGCGCTCCATGCTCGACCACCTCGCCACCAAGGTGGGCAGGCGGCAGAAGGACGAGCCGCCGTTCGACCCGGACGACATCGCGGCGATGAAGATGATCGTGCTGGGCAAGACCGAACCGGCGTTGCGCACCGCCTGGCTGATGGCCTGCCACCAGGCCGAGGGGAAGCTGGCCGGGCTCGTCGCCGAGCGGCTGGGGCGCTCCCCCGGCGACTTCGAGGTCAGGCTCCAGGTGGCGGAGGCCGGTGCGGTCCTGCGTGTGCTGAACGAGGAGGTCAGCGAGCAGTACCTCGCCGGTGTCAGCCTCGACGAGCTCAGGAGGCCGCAGGGACGGCTCGCGCGGGCCCTGCGGGCCGCCGCCGGTGGCGGGGTGATCGGCCACCCCGCCACCGGCGGCTGAGCACGGCGTCAGGGCACGAGCGCCGGGCCGGGCCGGTCCGCCAGCGCACCGCCTTCGACGTCGAGGGCGGGGAGCCAGCGCAGCCAGCGGGGCAGCCACCACGCGCGTTCGCCGAGCAGCGCCAGCGCGGCGGGCACCAGCACCATGCGGACCAGGAACGCGTCCACCAGGATGCCCGACGCCAGCGCGAAGGCGATCGACTTGAGCGTGGCGTTGTCGGCGGGCACAAAACCGGCGAAGACCGAGAACATGATCAGCGCCGCGGCGACCACGACCGGGGCCGCCTGCCGGAAGCCGGACACGACGGCGTCGCGGGCCCGCACCCCGCGGTGGTGCGCCTCGTGCATCTGCGACACCAGGAAGACCTGGTAGTCCATGGCGAGCCCGAAGAGGATGCCGACCACCATGATCGGTGTCAGGCTGGCCACCGGCCCGACGGTGCCGAGGCCGATCGCGCCGGCCAGCCAGCCCCACTGGAACACCGCGGTGGTCGCGCCGAGTGCCGCGCCGATGGTCAGCAGGAAACCGAGCACGCCGATCAGCGGCACCAGCACCGACCGGAACACCAGCACGAGCAGCAGCAGCGCCAGGCCGACGACCACCACCAGGTAGACCGGCAGCGCGTCGTCGAGGCTCTTCGCCACGTCCAGGCTCACCGCGGTGGGCCCGGTCACCGAAGCCTCCGCCCCGGGCAGATCGGCCAGTGCCGTCCGCAGGGCGGCGACCAGTTCCCTGGTGGCTTCGCTGGTGGGGCCGGATTCCGGGACGACGGTGAGCAGCGCGGCGGTGCCGTCGGCGTTCGGCGCGGCGGGTGAGACGGCGGCGACGCCGTCCAGTGGCCGGATCGCTCCCGCGGCCAGGGCGGCCGCCGCGGGCGCGTTGCCGCCCTCGACCAGGACGGCCAGCGGGCCGTTCATCCCCTCGCCGAAGTTCTCGGCGATCAACTGCTCGGCACGGGCCTGCGTGGTCCCCTCGGGCGGCGGCGCGATGAGCGCGGTCTGCAGGGAGAACAGTGGCACGGCGACGATTCCCAGCCCCACCACGGTCACCAGCAGCGCGAGCACCCGGCCCCGGACGAGGCCCTTCGCCCAGCCGCGGTAGAAGCCGCGTTCGGCGGAGCCGGCCCGGCGCCGGGGAAGGATGCGCTCGCCGACGTAGCTGAGCACGGCGGGAACGAGCGTGACGGCGATGAGCACGGCCACCACGACGGTCGCGGCCGCGGCGACGCCCATCTGGGTCAGGAACGGAATGCCCACGACGGCGAGGCCGACCAGGGCGATGACCACCGTGAGCCCGGCCGTGACGACCGCGGAGCCCGCGGTGCCCGCCGCCGTGGCGATGGCGGGGCCCACCTCGGCGCCGCCGCGCACCTCCTGCCGGAACCGGTTGATGATGAACAGCGCGTAGTCGATTCCGACGGCCAGCCCCAGCATCGTGGCCAGGACCGGCGTCGTGGCCTGGAGTTCGGCGAAGCCGGTGGCGATGGTGATGCCGAGCGCGCCGATGCCGACCCCGATCCCGGCGGTGAGCAGGTTCATCCCGGCCACCACCAGCGAGCCGTAGGTGACCGCCAGCACCAGGAGGGCGGCGGCCACCCCGACGACTTCGGCGAGGTGCCCCGAGTCCTCCACCTCGGTCATGGCTTCCCCGGTGACCTCGACGGTCAGGCCGGTCGCGCGGGCGTTGCCTGCCGCGGTGAGCACGGCCTCCCGCTGCTCGGGCGTGACTTCGATGACCGGGGTGGTGAAGGTGACGGTGCTGTAGGCGGTTTCGAGTTCGGGGTCGACCGCGGGAGCCGACGGCTGGAGCGGGTCGCTGACCGCGGCCACCCCCGGCACGGCGCCGAGCTCGGCGATGAGCCCGTGGACGGCCGCGGCCCGCCCCGGGTCGGTCAGGCCCCGTGCTTCCGGCGTGCGGACGACGACCTTGGCGGTGGCGCCACGGGAGCCGAACTCGTCCTCGATGCGCTCGAGGGCCGTGGTGGATTCCTGACCCGGGATGGACACCGTGGTCGACGTGGTACCGGCCAGCGTGCTCGCACCGATCGCGGTGCCCGCGAGCACCAGCAGCCACACCGAGATGACCAGCAGTCGGTGGCGGTGCGCGCCGAAGCCGATGCGGTAGAGCAAGCGTGCCATGAATTCCTGGGCCTTTCCGGGTCGGGTTCACGAGGCGCGGCGGGTGGCGTCCTCTGTCACTTAGTGACATGATGCCACTCAAGGACAGGACGTGCCAAACCGGGCGCGCGTCGGGCGATTCGTCGATGGAGGCTGCATGCCGGAGGAGAACAGCGTTCCCCGCAGGACCGTGTTGCGCGGGGCGGCGGGTGCCGCGGCACTGGTGACGACGACGGCCCCGGCCACCGCCGCGGCGGGGCCCGGCCGGGAACCGAGGAGGACACGGGTGCGGATCACCTGGGACCGGTGGGCGGTCCCGACCATCGTGGGCGCGGACGAGTTCGAAGTCACCCACGGCGTCGGCTACGCCCAGGCGCGGGCCAACGCGAGCCAGATCCTGGAGGTCTACGGTGTCGCCCGCGGCGGGGCCGCCGCGCTCTGGGGCCCGGACTTCCTGGACGAGGACGAGTTCACCGCCAAGCTCGGGCTGAGCGCCATGACCGAGGTGTGGTTGCGTGCGCAGGCACCGGAAACCCGGCGGCGCATCGCCTCCTTCTGCGACGGCTTCAACGCCGCGTGCGCGGAGAACACCGCCCTCGGCGGGGCACGGCGAGCGGTGCTGCCGGTCGTGCCCCGGGACGTGATCGCGCACCTGCTGCGGGTCTTCGTGCGGTTCACCACCATGGACCCGCGTGGGCTGGCGTTCCCGCCGGAGCAGTTCGCCGGCTCGGCCGGTTCGAACGGCTGGGCGGTGTCCGGCAAGCGATCCGCCACCGGCCACGCCATGCTGGTGATCAACCCGCACCTGGTGTGGCGGGGCTACCAGCGGTTCTTCGAATTCCGCACGCGCCACCCCGGGCGCGAGTTCCACGGTGCCGCGCTGCTGGGGCTGCCCTGGCAGAACATGGGGTACAGCCCGGCCCTCGGCTGGGGGCACACGGTCAATCCCGTGCCGAACATGTCGGTCTACGACCTCGGGCTCACCGGCGACCGGTACACCTTCGACGGCAGGCAGCGTGAACTGGAGGTGACCGAGCACCGGATCGAGGTGCTCGGCGCCGAACCGGTCACGGTGCTCGAACGGCGGAGCGTCCACGGCCCGGTGGTGACCGCGCCGGACGGCACGGAGGTCGCCGTGCGCATCGCCGGTGTGCTGCACCACCCGGCGACGTCGGCGCTGGAGGGCTGGTGGCGGATGTCGCTGGCCACCAGCGTCGAAGAGCTGTTCGCCACCCACGACGAAGCGCCGCTGCCGCTGTTCAACGTGATCGCCGCGGACGCGCGGGGGTCGATCGGCGCCCTGTACTGCGGCACCCCGCCGGTGCGGGACGACTTCGCCGCCGGCACGCGCCGCCTCCCCGGTGACGACCCCCGGTGGCGCTGGGAACGGGTCCACCCGGCGAGCGCGATGCCGCGGGTGATCAACCCGGAGTGCGGGTGGGTGCAGAACTGCAACGAGACGCCCTGGCTCTACACCTCGCCACCGCTGGACGCCCGGGCGTGGCCGTCCGGGATCGCCCCCGGCGTCGAACAGGTCGACGACTTCCGCCCGATCGCCTCCCGGAACTGGCTCCGCACGCAGCGGAAGATCACCCCGGACGAGCTGCGCGGCCTGAAGTTCAGCAAGCGCGCGCTGCTGGCCGACGCCGTGCTCGACGACCTGTGCCGGGCCGCCGCGGCGGAGCCGGACCTGCGGGACGCGGTGGCGGTGCTGCGCCGCTGGGACCGGTGCGCCCACTCCGACAGCGGCGGTTACCCGCTGTTCTACCTGTGGAGCGTGCTCAACATCGAGGGCATCGGCAGCAAGGCGTTGTTCGCCCACGTGCCCGAACCCGGTGGCGTGCCCCGCGGCCTGGCGGACCCGGCCGCGGGCGTGGCCACCCTGCGCCTGGCCAAGAAGGCGTTCGCCGACGCCGGGGTGCCGCTCGGCCTCTCCATCGGGCGGGCTCTCACCCTGGGCGCCGGCAGGGACGCGATCCCCGCCGACGGCGGTTCCGGTGTGGTCGGTGTGCTGAAGTCCTTCGAAGTCGCGCTCACCGCGGAGGGCTTCGAGAAGGTCCTCGGTGACACCTGGGTTTCCCTGGTCCAGTTCCGCCCGAAGGGCCGGACCAGCGCCGAAAGCGTGCTCGTCTACGGCAACACCACGGAACCGGGTGCGCCGCCGTCGAAGAACCAGTACGCGGTGTGGGCCGCGGATCGCCTGCGCACCAGCTGAACCGCGGCCCCGCCACCCGGGCGACGGGTGGCGGGGCCACGTGCGGCCGGGCCGTTATCCCGCCCGCACGCCTTCGGCGATCCTGATCAGTTCGTCGCCGGTGACCGGTTCGGCCGCCTGCACCTGCACCCCCACGCCTTCCAGTTCCGGCACCGACAGCGCGGAACCCTGGTTGTAGAAGAACCCGCTCACCCCGCGGACGACGGTGGACCGGCCGGTGGGCGCCGGACTCGGCTCGCCCAGCGAAATGGTGAACCGCTGCTGTTCGACCACGGCGCATTCGGTGGTGATGCCGTCCTCGGTGCGGCAGTCGCCGACCCGCGGCGGCACGGGCGGTCCGACCGAGACGTACAGCCGCCGGACGGGGTGGACGCCGGTGCCGACCTCCACGCCGGTGATCTCGGCCCCCGCGGGCAGGTGCGCCAGCGTGATCCGCGGATCGATCCGGTCACCGGCCCGCTCTCGCAGCGAATCGGCGACCTGCACCGCGGTTTGGCGCGCGGCGGGCTGCGTGGCCGGTCCGCCCGGGCGCGACGTGCCGTACTCGACCTCCGCCCAGCGCCCGGAGGGCAGCTGGAGCTTCACCAGCGAGCGGGTGGGCGCGTCGGCCACCGCCGCCGGACGGCCGCCGACGGACAGCTGCTGCCAGCCCGGCAGGTCCAGCCGCGGTGGGCGGCCGAGGCCGGTCAGCTCGATCCGCAGGTAGACCCCGGCCGGAGTGGAGTAGTGGATCGACTCCGCGTCCCGCCCGAGCAGCAGCGCCGGATCGGTCAGCCCCGGCGGCACCCAGTCCAGGTCCAGGCTGGTCCGCCACTCCCCTGCGCCCGACGCGACCGTGGCCGGTGGTTCCGCGCGCTGCCCGGCGAGGGTGACGCCGAGCAGCAGGGCGAGCACCAGCACGGCGGCACCGGCCATCCGCTGCGCCCGGCCCCGCCGGCGGCGCCGGTCGATGCCGCCGCGAATGCCCTCCAGTACCCGGGCGGCGTCGGGCACTCGTTCGCTGTCGGCCTCGAAAACGGCGGACACCTGCGATGGCATGTTCATCGGCTCTCCTCGGCCATGGCGGGCGCGTGCTGCGTGCGCAACGCAGCCAGCGCCCGTGCTCGGTAGACGCGGACGGAGGCGGCGGAACAGCCGACCAGTTCGGCGATCGCGGGATCGCCGAGACCTTCGTAGAAACCCAGCACCAGCACCGCCCGCTGCTTGGGCGGCAGCTCGGCGAGCCGCTGGGCCAGTGCCGACCGTTCCACCGCCGCCACGGCGTGATCGGCCACCGGTGCCTGGGCCAGCTCCCCGGCCCGGCGGGCCAGCAGCCCCGCCTGGCGCCCGCAGCGGCGGCGCCAGGACAGGTACTCGGTGGTGATCATCCGCTTGACGTAGTGCTCCGGCGAGTCCATCGCGCCGATCCGGCGCCAGCGGGCGTGCGCCCGGACCAGCGCGTCCTGCACCACGTCCTGGGCGAGTTCACGCTGACCGGTCAGCGCGGCGGCGTACCGGAGGAACCCCGGCAGCCGGTCAGCCACGAACTGTTCGAACTCCACGCTTGGACCGTCCTTCCCGACTGGAACACTGGTGGAGAAACGTCACGAGCGGGCCGTGGCGCAACACCGATCAGTCGCGGTAGTGGCCGGCCACCGCGGTGAAGGCGGCCTTGGGTTCCCACGGCATGCCCGGATAGGTGTCGCCGGTGCCGTCTTCGAGGACCTTGACGATGCCGAGGCTGGCCAGGTCCAGGTCGCGGCGGGGGTCGCCGGGACGGTGCGGGTAGTCGTAGAGCGCGAAGAGGTGGACGAAGGCGCCGTCGACACCCGCGGCGTCGAAGACCTCCAGCAACTCCCGCAGGTAGGTGGCCTGTCCGGCCTCGTCGCGGTCGTACTCCCCGTTCAGCCGGACCGGGCGGCCGGTCTCGTCGTGTTCGACGATCTCCATGCTGCGCGGCGCCGTGTCACCGGAGCCGCGCCAGGTGGCCGTGCCGAAACCGGTGATCGCGACGGGTTTCCCCTGCGCCACGAGCTTGCGCACGCCTTCGGCGAACCGGTCGGCCACCTCGGCGGATCGGATCAGCTCGACCGACATGAAGTCGAAGGGGGTCCAGTCGATCCGCTCGAACGGGATGCAGGCGTAGGTGAGCTTTCCGTGGAAGTGCTCGCGGACCGTGGTCACGGCCTCGCCGAGGAAGTCGTCGAGGCGGGCGCTCGCCTCGGCGGTCCGCTCACCGATGGCGTCGGGCCGGCTGAACAGGCGGCCGAGCCGCTCGGTGATGGTGTCGCCGGGCAGGAACCCCCTGGCCATGAGGCTCAGCTCGACGCCGGTGACGAACACGACTTCGGCGCCCGTCCGCCGGACCCGCTCGGCCCGCTGCGCGCAGTCGGCGAACAGCGACAGCATCTCCGGGGGCGTCAGGTCCAGCGGGTAGGGCGAGAACCAGACCTCCAGGCCGAGTCCGGCGGCGCAGCGGGCCGCCAGTTCCAGCCGCTCGGGATCGCCGCCGACCAGGTGCACGGCGTTGCAGTGCAGGTCGTCCCGGATGATGGCCAGTTCCCGCTCGACCAGCTCGGGGTCGAAGCCCTTCCGGGAGATCTCACCGTTGCTGAGGAAGCCGGTGTCGTAGGCAATGCCCTTGGCCCGCATGAGTTCGTCCTTTCGTGTGGGACCTCGAGAGTAAGCGGGAAACTTGCGTGCACGCAAGTTTGCGTCCACGCAGATTCGCTGGAATACTGCGGTTCGTGACGACACGGCGGCCGGGGCTGCGTGAACAGAAGAAGCAGGCCACCAAGGAGGCGTTGCGCGAGGCAGCGCTGCGGCTGGCCCTGGCGCACGGGCCCGAGAACGTGCGCGTCGACGACATCGCCGAGGCGGCCGGAGTCTCGCCGAGGACCTACAACAACTACTTCTCCAGTCGTGAACAGGCGATCGTCGCGGCTGTCACCGCCGAACGGGAAGCACGGATAGCGGCCGCGGTGACCGCGCGGCCCGCTGGAGTCGGCCTCGCCGAGGCGGTGGCCGACGCGGTCGTGGAGCAGTACACCGATCCCGGGGAACGCCATCGCGACGCGTTGCTGCTGATCACCACGCGTCCCGCGCTGCGTGACGCGTTCATCGGCACCACCAGCGCGCTCGAGGACCCCCTCACCGGTGCGATCACCCAGCGCCTCGGCGACCCGGAGACCGCCCGCGTGCTCGCCGCGAGCGTGGCCGCCGCGATCCGGGTCGCCCTCGGCCGATGGGTACCGGCGGAGGCACCCAGCGGCCTCGTCGTGCCGTCCGGCTCACTGCCCGGCCTGCTCCGCGCCGCACTCGCCCCCCTCGCTCCCGCCCTGGACGCAGCCGAGGAGCGAGCACGGCAGCGGTAAGCCTCACTCCCGCCACCGGCCGCCAGGAGCACCGCAGGAGTCGCGGAGGATCAGGCGGGTGGGGAGCAGCACCGGCTGAGGGGGCGCCGCGTTTTCGATCATGTCCAGCAGCGCCGCGGCTGCCGCCGTGCCGAAGGCCGCCTTGTCCTGGGCGACCGTGGTGAGCGGGGGGTCGACCAGTGCCGCGACCTCGATGTCGTCGAAGCCGACCACGGCCAGGTCGGCGGGCACCCGCAAGCCGGCCGCGCGGGCGGCGAGCAGCGCGCCGATCGCCATTTCGTCACTGGCGGCGAACACGGCCGTCGGGGGGTCGTCCACGGCGAGCAGCCGCCGCGTTCCGGCGACCCCGCTCTCGCGGTAGAAATCCCCGGTGACCACGTAGTCGTCGCGCACCGGCAGGCCCGCGTCCGCCAATCCGCGCAGGTAGCCCTCGGTGCGGGCGGTGGCGGGCGCGTTGCCGCGCGGGCCGGTGAGCGTGGCGATCCGCTCGTGCCCGAGCGCGGCGAGGTGCCGGACGGCCTCGGCCGCGCCCGCGGCGTTGTCCGAAGTCACGTAGGTGGCCTTCTCCCCCGAAACAGCCACGTCGAGCGCCACGCACGGCAGCCCGGACTGGGCGAACGCGCCGAACGCCTCGGCGTCCGACCCGCTGTCGATCAGCACCAGCCCGGCCAGGTGGTGGCGGCGCGTCATGCCGACGTAGGCGATCGGATCGGCCAGCGACACACCGGGGGTGCGGTTGCGGGCGTCGTCGCTCGTCGCCAGCAGGAGCAGGTGGTAGCCGTGCGAGCTCAACGCGGATTTGAGGCCCAGCAACAGGTCCTGGAGGAACGGGTGCCGCCAGCCGGGGCGGCGGTGGTCGGTGTCCCAGACCAATCCGATCATCGCCGACCGCTGCCGCGACAACGCCCGCGCCGATTCGTTCGGCGAGAAGTCGAGTTCGCGGGCCACGCGCTCGACGCGTTCGCGGGTCGACGCGCTGACCGCGCCGGGGCGGTTGAACACCCGTGACACGGTGGCGACGGAGACCCCGCAGAGCGCGGCGACCTCGCGGGCGGTGACCATGCCGACCTCCTGCTTGTAACCGGTTACATGTCTAGCACATGATCTCAGACCTGGTAAAACCCCAATGTGCGTTATCGCTTCGTTACTTGACTAACCCGGACTGGGAGCGCTCTCATAGGGGCCACGTTTTCCCGCCCCGGCCGGTCCTGGCCGCGGTGTTCCAGTGCGCCCGCAGAACAACGGAGATCTCATGCGCCCGAAAACGAGAACCCGCCGCACCCGCCTGCTCACCGGGGTGTGCGCCACCCTGGCCGCGGTCACCGCGCTGAGCGCCTGCAGCGACAGCGGTGACGGCGGCAAGATCAAGCTCAGCCTCGGCCTCTTCGGCAAGTTCGGCTACACCGAATTGCTCGAGGAATACCAGGCTTCGCACCCGAACATCGAGATCACCGAGCGGACCGCGTCCTACTCGGACCACCACAAGAACCTCGCCGCGCACCTGGCGACCGGGGGCGGGGCCGCGGACATCGAGGCGGTCGACACCGGGTACGTCGCGCAGTTCAAGGCGACGCCGGACAAGTTCGTCGACCTCAACACCGTCGGCGGCGCCCAGCTCAAGGACCGCTGGCTGGACTGGAAGTGGGCCGCTTCCCTGGCCAGGGACGGCAAGCAGATCGGCTACGGCACCGACGTCGGCGGCCTGGCCATCTGCTACCGCCGCGACCTGCTCGAGGCCGCCGGACTGCCCGCCGACCGCGAAGCCGTCTCGGCGCTCTGGCCGACCTGGGAGGCGTTCTTCGAAACGGGCAAGCGCTTCCAGGCTTCGGCGCCGAACGGGGTCAAGTGGATGGACGGCGGCCCGACCGTGCTCAACGCGATCGTCGGCCAGGCCCCGACCGGTTACTACGACCAGAGCGACAAGCTGGTCGTCGACAGCAACCCGGCGCTGCGGGCGGGCTGGGACCTGGTCGTCGGCGCGGTGCAGGCGAACCTCTCGGCCGGGCTGCTCTACAGCACGCCCACCTGGGACACCGGCTTCAGCCAGGGCCAGTTCGCCACCGTCACCTGCCCGGCCTGGATGATGACCAAGATCAAGGACAAGGCGCCGGACACCGCGGGCAAGTGGGACGTCGCGGCCGTGCCCGGCGGGGGCGGCAACTGGGGTGGCTCGTACCTGACCGTGCCCAAGCAGGGCAAGCACACCAAGGAAGCCGCCGAGCTCGCCGCGTGGCTGACCGCGCCCGAACAGCAGGCGAAGGTGTTCACCAGCGAAGGGCTGCTGCCCTCGGCGCCGTCGCTCTACGACGACCCGAAGATCGCCGGCTACACCAACCCGTTCTTCAACAACGCCCCCGTCGGCAAGCTGTTCACCGACGCGGCCAAGCAGCTGCAGCCGCAGTACCAGGGCCCGAAGGCCGGTGACGTGCAGACGGAGTTCGGCAACGCGATGCAGCGCGTCGAACAGGGCAAGCAGGACGGCGCGGCGGCCTGGCAGCAGCTGGTCGGTGACGTCGGGAAGCTCCAGAGCTGATGGCCGCACCGTCGCGGTGGGCCGACCGGCGCCACCACTGGGACGTCAAGCTCTCGCCGTTCGGCTTCATCAGCCCGTACTTCCTGGTCTTCGGCGTCTTCGGGTTGTTCCCGCTGCTCTACACCGCCTGGGTGTCGCTGCAGGAGCGCAACCTGCTCGACGCCGAGGGCGCGTCGTTCGTCGGGTTCGCCAACTACGAGCAGTTGCTGTTCCACGACCCGTACTTCTGGAACGCGATGGGGAACACGGTCAGCCTGTGGCTGCTGACCACGATCCCGCAGATCCTGTTCGCGCTCGGCATCGCGCACCTGCTCAACCGCAGGCTGCGCGGGCGGACGCTGTTCCGGATGGGGATGATCCTGCCGAACATCACCTCGGTGGCGGCGGTGACGATCATCTTCGCGCAGTTGTTCGGCCGGGACTTCGGGCTGGTGAACTGGGTGCTGAGCTGGTTCGGCGCCGGTCAGATCGACTGGCAGGCAGGCACCGCCAGCTCGCACACCGCCATCGCGGCGATGGTGGTGTGGCGCTGGACCGGCTACCACGCGCTGATCTTCCTCGCGTCGATGCAGGCGATCCCGTCGAGCACGTACGAAGCCGCCACGCTCGACGGCGCGCGCAGCTGGCAGCAGTTCTGGCGGATCACCGTGCCGCTGCTGCGACCGCAGATCATCTTCTCCACGGTGATCGCGACGACCGGGAACATGCGGCTGCTCGCCGAGCCGCTGCTGTTCAACCCCGGCACCGCGGCCGCCACCGGCGGCTCCGACCGGCAGTTCCAGACCGCCGCGCTCTACCTCTACGAACAGGGCTTCACCAAGTACGACTTCGGCTACAGCTCGGCGATCGCGCTGGTGCTGGCGGCGGCCACGATGCTCGTCGCCGGCGTGTCGTACCTGGTGACCCGGCGCATCCGAACGGACTGAGGAGCGGACATGACCTCCGTGCTGACCCCCGCCGCGCCGGTGGGCTCCGACCGGCCGCCGAGCCGGGCCCGGCGGCTCGCCCGGCGGGTCGCGAGCCCGTGGACCTACGCGGCGCTGATCGCGATCCTGGCCGGTTCGGCGTTCCCGGTGTACTGGTCGCTGGTCGTCTCTTCGCAGACGCCGGAGGCGGTGGGCAGCGTGCCACCGGTCCTGGTGCCCGGCGGCCACCTGTTCGAGAACATCGCCCGGGTCTTCGACGAGACGGATTTCGCACTGGCGCTGGGGAACTCGCTCATCGTCGCGGGCACGATCACCGTTTCGGTGGTGCTGTTCTCGACGCTGGCGGGGTTCGCCTTCGCCAAGCTGCGCTTCCGCGGGCGCACCGCGTTGCTGCTCGTGGTGATCGCCACCCAGGCGATCCCCACCGAACTGGGCGTCGTGCCGCTCTACATGATGATGGCCGAATTCGGCTGGGCCGGGCAGTTGCAGGCGGTGATCGTGCCCGGCCTGGTCACCGCCTTCGGCGTGTTCTTCATGCGCCAGTACTTCGAGCGGGCGCTGCCGCTGGAACTGCTCGAAGCCGGGCGGATGGACGGCTGCGGCTCGCTGCGGCTGTTCTGGCACGTCGCCCTGCCCACCGCCCGCCCGGCCGCGGCGGTGCTCGGGCTGTTCACCTTCATGCAGGCGTGGAACGACTTCTTCTGGCCGCTGGTGGTGCTGGTACCGGAGAACCCGACCGTGCAGACCGCGCTGTCCACCCTGGCCAGCGGTTACACCACCGACTACACCCTCGTGCTCACCGCCGCGACCATCGGCACCGTCCCCGTCCTCGTCGTGTTCCTGCTGTTCGGCCGCCAGATCGTCGGCGGCATCATGCAGGGCGCGCTCAAGGGCTGACCTTCCCGGAGCTCACCGTGACTTCCACTTTCCCGCCCGGCTTCCGCTGGGGCGTGGCCACCTCGGCGTTCCAGATCGAGGGCGCCACCACCGCGGACGGCCGCGGACCGTCCATCTGGGACACCTTCGCCACCCTGCCCGGTGCGGTGGCCGGCGGTGACACCGGCGAACCGGCGGCGGACCACTACCACCGGCTGCCGCAGGACCTCGACCTGCTGACCGGGCTCGGCGTGGACGCCTACCGGTTCTCCGTGTCGTGGCCCCGCGTGCAGCCGTCCGGCCGCGGCCGGGCCGAACGCCGCGGTCTCGACTTCTACCGCCGCCTCGTGGAAGGGTTGCGGGACCGGGGGATCGAGCCGTTCCTGACGCTCTACCACTGGGACCTGCCGCAGGCCCTGGAGGACGGGGGCGGCTGGCGGGCACGCGGCACCGCCGAGCGGTTCGCCGAGTACGCGGCGCTGGTGCACCAGGAACTCGGTGACGTCGTCGACCACTGGACGACGCTGAACGAGCCGTACCCGTGCGCCATCGCGGGTTACGGCGAAGGACGGCACGCACCGGGCGCGCGGGAGGGGCACGGTGCGCTCGCCGCCGCCCACCACCTGCTGCTCGGCCACGGCCTGGCGGTACGGGCGATGCGGGCACAGGCGGCCTCCCGGCACCGGTTCGGGATCGTGCTCAACCAGTCCCCCGCCCTGCCGGTGACCTCGTCGGCCGCGGACACCGCCGCGGCCGAGCGGCAGGACACGCTGCTGCGCCGCCAGTTCACCGACCCGCTGTTCGGCGGCCGGTACGCGCCGGGGCTCACCGCGATGTTCGAGGGCGTGTCGGACTTTTCCTTCCGCCGCGACGGCGACCTCGAAACGATCGGGCAGCCGCTCGACTACCTGGGGGTCAACTACTACTACCGGCTCCACGTCGCCGACGCACCCCACCGCGAGCCGGACCCGGCCCGCCGCACGGCGGCCGACATCGGGGTGGACACCACCCGCCTGCCGGACGTGCCGCGGACGGGCATGGGCTGGCCGGTCGAGCCGGACGGCCTGACCGAGGCCCTGGTCGCCCTGCACCACCGCTACGCCGGGCTGCCACCGGTGTATGTCACCGAGAACGGCTGCGTGTACCCGGACCTCGTCGACGAGCGGGGCGGATTCGCCGACGAGCAGCGCATCACCTTCCTGCGCGAGCACCTCGAAGCGGCCAGGGCGGCCGTGGCGGCGGGGGTCGACCTGCGCGGGTACTTCTGCTGGTCGCTGCTGGACAACTTCGAATGGGCACACGGGTACAAGCACCGGTTCGGGCTGGTGCACGTCGACTACCCGACCCAGCGCCGCACCCCGCGGGCCAGCTACCACTGGTACCGCGACCACATCGCGGCACACCGGCAGAGCTGAGAGCGGCCGGCACACGGCGGTCTCGGCCGCTGCCGGGCACCCGGTCCACTTCGGAGAAATCAGCGACGCCACCGCGCCGTCCCGCGAGCGCACTCGCCGAAGATCGAAAATGATCCGGATGCGTTAGTGCGGAATGATGAATTCGGCGAACCGATACCTCGATTCCGCGCGCTGCCCGCACCCGGATGGCCGAAGGTGTTTGCGCCAATGGCCGAAACAACGGGAATCATCGGGGAACGTTTTCGGGACCGTGTAACGAGGGGGGCCGGGGCTCCGACGTGTCGGATACACGACGCGAGCCTAGGAGACTCGATGATCACCTGCCGACTCTGCGGCTCGGCCCCGCTCGCCGGCGTCGTCGACCTCGGGGCGACGCCACCCTGCGAGCGTTTTCTCACCGCGGCGCAACTCGGGGAACCGGAACCGGCCTACCCACTGCACCTGCGGATCTGCCCGGAATGCCTGCTCGCCCAGATTCCGCCGTTGATCACCCCCGAAGATACATTCACCGAATACGCCTACTTTTCGTCGTTTTCCACCTCCTGGGTCGAGCACGCCAGGAATTTCGTCGACGAGGCCGTCACGCGCCTCGATCTCGGCGAATCCGCGTTCGTCGTCGAAGTCGCCAGCAATGACGGCTATCTGTTGAAACACGTGCTGGAACGGCGGATCCGGTGCCTGGGCGTGGAACCCTCGGTGAACGTCGGTGAGGCCGCCCGGTCGGCCGGGGTGCCGACCAGGACCGCTTTCCTCAGCGCCGAAACGGGGCTCGAGGTCCGCGAGGAACACGGGCCCGCCGACCTCGTCGTCGCGAACAACGTCTACGCCCACATCCCGGACATCATCGGCTTCACCCGCGGCCTGCGCGCCCTCGTCGCCGAGGACGGCTGGGTCAGCATCGAGGTGCAGCACCTGCTGACGCTGATCCAGCAGAACCAGTACGACACCATCTACCACGAGCACTTCCAGTACTACACGGTGGAATCCGCGCGGCGAGCGCTTCGCAGCGGCGGGCTGTCCGTGGTGGACGTGGAGCAGTTGCCCACCCACGGGGGGTCGATCCGGCTGTGGGCCCGCCCGGACGCCGTGGCCGGCGAGCCGAGCCAGCGGATGCTGGCCGTGCTCGACGCGGAGAAGGCCGCCGGGTTGCACGAGATGCCGGGGTACACCGAATTCGCCGAACGGGTCACCAGGGTGCGGCTCGAACTGACCAAGTTCCTCACCGACGCGGCGCTCGAGGGCCGGACGGTCGTCGGCTACGGCGCTCCCGGCAAGGGCAACACGCTGCTGAACCACTGCGGTGTCCGCCCGGACGTGCTGCCCTACACCGTGGACCGCAACCCGTACAAGCACGGCCGGTACACCCCCGGCGCCCGGATCCCCATCCTGCCCCCGGAACGCCTCAACGCGGACCGGCCCGAATTCGTGCTCGTCCTCCCGTGGAACCTCCGCACGGAACTCACCGCCCAGCTGGCCTTCGTCGGCGAGTGGGGCGGAAAGCTCGTCTTCCCCATTCCACGCCTGGAAATCGTCGAGGTGCAGCAGTGAAGGTAGTTCTCTTCTGCGGCGGGTACGGCATGCGGATGCGCAATGGTGACGCCTCCGACGTGCCCAAGCCGATGGCCATGGTCGGACCGAGACCGCTGATCTGGCACGTGATGCGTTACTACGCGCATTTCGGCCACGACGAGTTCATCCTCTGCCTCGGTTACGGCGCGCACCACATCAAGGAATTCTTCCTGCACTACGAGGAAACCGCTTCCAACGACTTCGTGCTCCGGGGCGGCAAGACGGAACTGCTCTCCACCGACATCGCCGACTGGTCGATCTCCTTCGTGCAGACCGGACTCGAATCGGCCATCGGCGAACGGCTGCGCCGGGTGCGGGCGCACCTCGGCGGCGACGAGGTGTTCCTGGCCAACTACGCCGACGTCCTCACCGACGCCCCGCTGCCGGAGATGATCGAGCGGTTCACCGGCTCCGACGCCGGCGCCTCGATGATGGTGGTGCCACCGCAGTCCTCGTTCCACTGCGTGGAGCTGGGCGAGGGCGGCCGGATCGGGGCGCTGACCCCGGTCAGCGACATGCCGCTGTGGGAGAACGGCGGGTACTTCGTGCTCCGGCAGGAGATCTTCGACCACATCCCGCCCGGCGGGGACCTGGTCGCCGACGGCTGCGCCGAACTCGCCAAGCGCGGCAAGCTGCTCGCCTACCCCTACCGCGGGTTCTGGAAACCGACCGACACCGTCAAGGAACGCGTCCAGCTGGACGACGCCTACGCCCACGGCGAGCGCCCCTGGGCGCTGTGGGAGCGCGAGGCGGCACCGGCGGGCATCGCGTGATCGGCCTCGGTACCGGCGGGCTCGGCCGGGTCGTGGCGCTCGGCGCGCACTGCGACGACATCGCCATCGGCGCGGGCGGCACCCTGCTGACGTTGTGCGACGCCAATCCCGGCGTCCGGGTCGACGCCCTGGTGCTCTCCGGCGGCGGTACCGAACGGGAGGCCGAGGAACGCGCCGCGCTCGCCGCCTTCTGCCAGGGCGCCGACCTCGAGGTGACCGTGCTCAAACTGCCCGATGGCCGGTTCCCCGCGCACTGGGACGAGGCCAAGGAGGCGCTGGAGGACCTGCGGCGGCGCACCGATCCGGAGCTGGTCCTCTCCCCGCGCACGGCCGACGCCCACCAGGACCACCGCGGCCTGGCCACCCTGGTGCCCACGGTGTTCCGCACGCACCTCCAGCTGGAGTACGAGATCGCCAAGTGGGACGGCGACCTCGGCGGGCCCACCGCCTACGTCCCGCTCTCCCCCGAGCGCGCCGAGGAAAAAGCCCGGCTGCTGCGGGAAAACTACCCTTCGCAGCGCCACCGGCCCTGGTACGACCGGGAAGCCTTCCTCGGCCTCGCCCGCATCCGCGGCATCGAATGCGGGCAGCGCTACGCGGAAGCGTTCGACCTCAAGAAGCTGACGCTCGACCTCACCGCGAAAGGCTGATCACATGCGTGTGCTGCTGACCGGGCACCTCGGCTACCTGGGCACGGTGATGGCCCCGGTGCTGGCCGAAGCCGGCCACGAGGTGATCGGCCTCGACTCCGGCCTGTTCGACCGGTGCGTGCTGGGTCCCGCCCCGAGGGACCCCGGAGGCCACCGGGTCGACCTCCGCGACGTCACCGCCGAGCACGTGTCCGGGGTGGACGCCGTGATCCACCTCGCCGCGTTGTCCAACGACCCGCTGGGTTCACTGGCACCCGAACTGACCTACGACATCAACCACCACGCCTCGGTCCGGCTCGCCGCGCTGGCCAGGGAAGCCGGCGTCCGGCGCTACCTCTACGCCTCGACCTGCTCGGTCTACGGCGCCGCGGGCGGGGACGAGCTGGTCGGCGAAGACGCCCCGCTGCGCCCGGTGACGCCGTACGCCGAATCGAAGGTGCGGGTCGAGGACGACGTCCACGCCATGGCCGACGACGACTTCTCCCCCGTGTTCCTGCGCAACGCCACCGCGTTCGGCTTCTCCCCGCGCCTGCGCACGGACATCGTGCTGAACAACCTCACCGCCCACGCCCACGTTTCGGGGGAGGTGCGGGTGCTCTCCGACGGCACCCCGTGGCGTCCGCTGGTGCACGCCAGGGACATCGCGCGTGCCTTCACCGCCGCGCTGACCGCGCCGAAGGAGGCCGTGCACGGCCGGGCGTTCAACATCGGCACCGAGCGCAACAACGTGACCGTGGCCGAAATCGCGCAGCAGGTGGCCGAGGCCGCGCCCGGCGCCACCCTGCGGATCACCGGCGAGACCGGGGCCGACCCGCGCTCCTACCGCGTGGACTTCGCCCGGTTCCGCGAGGCGGTCCCCGGTTTCGACTGCGACTGGTCGGTCAAGGACGGCGCGCTCGAACTGATCCGCGCCTACCAGCTGCACGGCCTGACCGGAGCGGACTTCCGGCAGCGCTTCACCCGGCTGAGCACGCTCGAGGCGCGGACCGCCGCGGGTGAGATCGACGAAACACTGCGCCGCCGGTGACCGCGTACCGCGAGCTGGGCACCGGCGCCGACCTGCGTGCGCTGGTCGAGCGCCTCTACCCGCTCTGCCGCAGCATCACCGGCGACGGCGTCCGCCGCACGCTGGACATCCTCGGCGAGCACCTGCCGCTGCGGGTGCACGAGGTGCCGACCGGCACCGAGGTGCTGGACTGGACCGTGCCGCCGGAGTGGAACATCCGCGACGCCTACGTCAAGGACACCACCGGCCGCCGCGTCATCGACTTCGCCGAGTCGAACCTGCACGTGGTCGGCTACAGCGTGCCGGTGGCGCGGACGATGCCGCTGGCCGAACTGCGCGAGCACCTGCACACCCTGCCCGAGCACCCGTCCTGGGTGCCGTACCGGACCAGCTACTACGCCCCCGCCTGGGGGTTCTGCCTGGCGCAGGACGTGCTCGACGCGCTGCCGGACGGCGACTACGAGGTGTGCGTCGATTCGACGCTGGCCGACGGCCACCTGACCTACGCCGAGCACGTGGTCCCGGGACGGGTCGCCGACGAGGTGCTCATCTCGTGCCACACCTGCCACCCGTCGCTGGCCAACGACAACCTGGCGGGCATCGCGATCGCCGCCGCGTTCGCCCAGTCGCTGGAGGACCCGCACCACACCTACCGGTTCCTGTTCGCCCCCGGCACCATCGGCGCCATCACCTGGCTCGCGCGCAACCGCGAGCGCGCCGGCCGGATCACCGCCGGGCTGGTGCTGGCCTGCGCCGGTGATCCCGGCCCGCTGACCTACAAGCGGAGCCGCCGGGGTGACACCGAGATCGACCGCGTGCTGGAGCACGTCCTCGCCGGGCACGACCACCGGATCACCGACTTCTCGCCGTACGGCTACGACGAGCGCCAGTACTGCTCCCCCGGCTTCGACCTGGGTGTCGGTTCACTGACCAGGACGCCGTACGCGGGCTACCCCGAGTACCACACCTCCGCCGACAACCTCGATTTCCTGTCCACCGAAGCGATGGAGGAAACGCTCCGGACCCTGCGGGAGGTCCACGCCGTGCTCGACCGCAACCGGAGCTACGTCAACCTCAGCCCGTACGGCGAGCCGCAGCTCGGCAAACGGGGGCTCTACGGCTCGCTCGGCGGGCGCAGCGACGCCGAGCAAGCCCAGCTGGCCCTGCTCTGGGTGCTCAACCTCTCGGACGGCGAGCACGACCTGCTCGCCGTCGCCGAACGGTCCGGGCTGCCGTTCGACGCCATCGCGGCCGCCGCCGGGGCGCTGCACGAAGCCGGACTGCTCAAGGGGTGATGCCGATGAGAGCGCTGTTGCGTTCCCGGGCCGTGCGCGCGATGGTCGCCCGGCTCAGCTGGGGCCTGGCCGACCAGGCGGTTTCCAGCACCACCAACTTCGCGGTCGGGCTCTACGCCGCGCGTTCGCTGGGCACCACCGCGTTCGGGGTGTTCAGCCTCGCCTGGGTCACCTACGGCGTGTTGCTCAACCTGTCCCGCGGCCTGGCGACCGACCCGCTGGTGGTGCGGTTCTCCGGGGTCTCCACCACGGCCTGGCGCGGGGCGACCGCGCGGGCGACCGGCACGGCGCTCACCGTGGGGCTCGCGGCGGGCGCCGTCAGCGTGACGGCCGGGCTGTCGGCGGGCGGGAGCGTCGGCAAGGCGTTCGCCGCGCTCGGGTTCGTCATCCCGGTGCTGCTGCTGCAGGACGCCTGGCGGTTCGCCTTCTTCGCCGCGGGACACGGCCGGAAGGCGTTCACCAACGACGTGGTCTGGGGCCTGGCGCTGGTTCCGGCGCTGGTGCTGGCGAACCGGCTGGACACCTCCGCCGCCTTCATCCTGGCGTGGGGCCTGTCGGCCGCGGTCGCCGCGATGTACGGCTGCCTGCAGGCCGGGCTCCGGCCGGCGCCGCGCGGCACGTCCGACTGGGTCAGGTGGCACCGCGACCTCGGCGTCCGGTACCTGGTGGAGAACGTCAGCAGCAGCGGCGCGGCACAACTGCGCGTGTACGGTCTCGGCGCGATCGCCGGGCTGGCGAGCGTCGGGGCGGTGCGTGGCGCCGAACTGCTGCTCGGCCCCTTCTTCGCCCTGCTGATGGGGCTTTCCCTGGTCACCGTGGCCGAGAGCGCACGGGTGCTGCAACGGGCCCCGCGCCGCCTCCGGCACTTCTGCGGCGTGCTCGGCGCGGCGCAGTCGGCGGTGGCCCTGCTCTGGGGCATCGCCCTGCTCTTCCTCCCCGGCGACTTCGGCCGGTTCCTGCTCGGTGACGTCTGGGCACCCGCGTCGGCCCTCATCGTTCCGGTGACCATCGGGATCGCCGCGGCGGGCTTCAACACCGGGGCGGCCGCCGGTCTGCGTGCGCTCGGCGCCGCGAAGCGCAGCCTCCGCGCCCAGTTGCTCAATTCGGCCGCCTACGCCGCCTTCGGGCTCGTCGGCGCCGCCGTGGCCGGGGCACCCGGCTCCGCCTGGGGGGTCGCGCTGGCGGTCACCAGCGGCTCGGCGGTGTGGTGGCTGCACCTCCACCGCGCCCTCAAGGAACACCTGGCTTCGGAGGAGGAAGGGATGACCACCCCATGAGCACCGCGCCCCGGCTGAGCATCGGGCTCCCGGTCTACAACGGCGAGGACTTCCTCGCCGAAGCGCTGGACGCGCTCCTCGGGCAGACCTACGAGGACTTCGAACTGATCATCTCGGACAACGCCTCGGCGGACCGGACCGAGGAGATCAGCCGGGCCTACGCCCGGCGCGACCCCCGGGTGCGCTACGTGCGCCAGCCGGTCAACATCGGCTGCGCACCGAATCACAACTACCTCGTCGACGTCGCCCGCGGTGAACTGTTCAAGTGGGCCTCCGACGACGACCTCTACGCCCGCGACCTGCTCGAACGCTGCGTCGAGGCGCTGGACGAGCACCCGGAGTTCGTGCTGTCGCACTCGTGGACCGCGATGATCGACGAGCACGCCGTCGTCACCAGGGCGCTCGAGTACCCGCTCGACACGAGTTCGCCGCACGCCCCGGAACGCTTCCGCAGCACGCTGTTCGCCCCCGGCGGGGACGACGACGGCGCGGTCATCCGGACCGAGGTGCTGCGCCGGGTCGCGCCGCTGGACAGCTACCACCACGCGGACCGCACCATCATCACGGAACTGGCCCTGCACGGGCCGTTCCACCAGGTGCCCGACTGGCTGTACTTCCGCCGCGACCACCCCGGCCGGTCCGAGCACGAGCACCCGACGGTGCGCCGGCGGGCCGCCAACCTGGACCCGAAGCGGGCCAGCAGGCTGCGTCACCCGGTGGTCCGGCTGCTCGGCGAGTACGTGCTGGGTTACGTCAACGGGATCCGGCGCGCGCCGATCTCCGCCGCGGACAAGCGCGCCTGCTTCCGGTACCTGGGGCAGTGGCTGCTCTCCCGCGCGGGGAACCCGGCCATGGGGAAGATGCCGGAGCAGGCCGAGGCCGAACTGGGGCCGCGCCGGGTTTCCGTGGTCGCGGCCGTCGCCGGGCAGGAGGGGCGAGCCCCGTGACGGCCACCAGGGTCGGGTTGTTCGGGCTGCTGGGGTCCGGCAACCTCGGCAACGACGGTTCCTTCGAGGCGGTACTGGGGTACCTGCGCTCGGCGCACCCGGACGCCGTGGTCAGCGTGATGTGCGGCGGCCCGGAGCTCGTCGCGTCGCGGTACGGCGTCGAGACGACCGCGCTGAACTGGAACCAGGGCGAGTACCGGACCGCTTCGGGACCGCGGTCCATCGCGGTGAAGGCGCTGGGCAAGCTCGTCGACCTGCCCCGCACGGCGGCCTGGGTGCGACGGCAGGACGTGGTGATCGTGCCGGGCATGGGCGTGCTCGAGTCCACGCTCCCGCTGCGGCCCTGGGGTTTCCCGTACTCCCTGTTGCTGCTGTCGGCTTCGGGGCGGCTGCTGGGCACCGAGGTGGCGCTGGTCAGCGTCGGCGCGAACGTGAGCAGCCACCGGGTCACCCGCGCGGTCCTCGGCTGGGCCGCGCGGCTGGCGTCGTTCCGGTCCTACCGGGACGCCCCCTCGCGCGAGGCGGTGCGCCGGATGGGCGTGGATGTCACCCGGGACCGGGTGTACCCCGACCTCGCCTTCGCCCTGCCCACGCCGTCGGAACCGGTGGTCCCCCGCTCCGTCGGGGTCGGGGTGATGGCCTACCGCGGCGGGAACGACGACCGTTCGCGGGCCGGGGAGCTCTACGAGACCTATGTGGACACCATCACGCGGTTCGTCGCCCACCTGCTCGGCGACGGCCGCCCGGTCCGCCTGTTCATCGGCGATTCGGCGGACCGGGAGGTCGTCGGGGATATCCGGGCGCAGCTCGATTCGCCGCTGCTCTCGGCCGCCGAGACGTCGACGCTGGACGAGCTGATGGGGGCGATGTCGAGGGTGGAATACGTCGTCGCCACCCGTTACCACAACGTCGTGTGCGCGCTGAAGCTGGCGAAACCGACGCTGTCCGTCGGCTACGCCCGCAAGAACGCGGTCCTGATGGCCGGGCTGGGGCTCGGGGAGTTCTGCGCCTCGGCCGGGGACCTCGAGGTCGATGACCTCCTCCACCGGTTCACCGAGCTCGAGGGCCGGGCGGACGAGTTGCGCGAGACGCTGGCGAAACGCGGTGCGGAACAGGTCCGGCTGCTGGAGCGGCAGTTCTCCGAGCTGTCGGCCGCCTTCCTGCCGCCGGTGGCCCGATGAAGGCGATCCCGGTTCCCGCCATCGCGGGCGCGTACCTGTTCGAACCGACCCCGCACGCCGACGAGCGCGGGTTCTTCAGCCGCACGTTCGACGCCGGCGTGGCCCGGTCGGTGGGGATCGATCCCGACGGGTTCCTCCAGGACAGCCTGTCCCGGTCCCGCAAGGGGGTGCTCCGCGGGCTGCACCTGCGCGCGGGCCGCGGTGAAGCGAAGCTCGTCCGGTGTTCGTGGGGCGCGGTCTTCGACGTGGTCGTCGACCTGCGGCCGGATTCACCGACCCGCCTCGGCAAGGCGACCTTCGAGCTGTCCGGGGAAACGCAGGTCTCGGTCTACGTCCCGGCGGGGTGCGCGCACGGGTTCCAGGCGCTCACCGACATCGCCGACGTCGCCTACCGCATCGACCGCGCGCACGACCCCGCCGAGGACGTCGCGATCGCCCACGACGACCCCGAACTGGCCATTCCGTGGCCGCTGCCGGTGTCACTGCTCTCCGAGCGGGACCGCCGGGCGCCGCCGTTGTCCGAAGCACTGAAGAACGTGAGGTGACCCCCGTGCAGCTGCCCCGGTCCGAGCGCGCCAATCGGCGCCTGCACGAGCTGGTCCCCGGTGGCGCCCACACCTACGCCAAGGGCGAGGACCAGTACCCCGAGCACCTGGCCCCGGTCATCTCCCACGGCCTTGGCGCGCACGTCTGGGACGTGGACGGGCACGAGTACATCGAATACGGCTCGGGGCTGCGCTCGGTCAGCCTCGGGCACGTCCACCCGAGGGTCACCGAGGCCGTCCGCCGGGAGATCGACCGGGGCACCAACTTCGTCCGCCCGTCCATCGTCGAGGAGCGGGCGGCCGAGCGGTTCCTGGCCACCGTGACCACCGCCGAGATGGTCAAGTTCGCCAAGAACGGCTCGGACGCCACCACCGCGGCGGTCAAGCTCGCCAGGGCGGCCACCGGCAGGCCGCTGGTGGCGATCTGCCGCGACCACGCCTTCTTCTCCATCGACGACTGGTTCATCGGCACGACACCGATGCCTGCCGGGGTACCGGCGGAGACCACCGGGCTGACCGTGTCGTTCCCCTACGGCGACCTGCCCGCCGCCGAACAGGTGCTCCGGCAGCACGCCGGGCGGGTGGCGTGCCTGGTGCTGGAGCCCGCGACCCAGGCCGAACCGCCCCCCGGGTACCTGGCCGGGCTGCGGGAGCTGGCCACCCGGCACGGCTGCGTGCTGGTCTTCGACGAGATGATCACCGGCTTCCGCTGGTCCGAGGCCGGGGCGCAGGGGCGCTACGGGGTCACCCCGGACCTGTCCACCTTCGGCAAGGCACTGGGCAACGGGTTCGCCGTGTCGGCGCTGGCCGGCAAGCGGGAGCTGATGGAACTGGGCGGCCTGCGCACCGGCCGGGACCGCGTTTTCCTGCTCTCCACCACCCACGGCGCGGAAACGCACTCGCTGGCCGCCGCGGTGGCGGTGCTGGACACCTACACCGAGGAAGGCACCTGCGCGCGCCTGCACGCACTCGGCGAACGGCTCGCCGCCGGCGTCGGCGAGGCCGCCGCCTCGGCCGGGGTCGAAGAGAACGTCGTCGTGCGCGGCCGGGCGAGCAACCTGGTCTTCGCCACGCTCGACGCGGAGGGAAAACCGTCGCAGGACTACCGAACGTTGTTCCTGCGGCAGCTGGTCACCGGCGGCGTACTCGGCCCGTCCTTCGTGGTCAGCAGCGCACTGTCCGAAGCAGACATCGACCGGACGGTCGAGGTGGTCGCGCAGGCATGTCTCGTGTACCGCAAGGCGCTCGACGCGGGTGATCCGGCACCGTGGCTGGGTGGCCGTCCGGTGAAGCCGGTATTTCGGAGAAGGGTATGACGTTCGGGTTCAGGCATCGTCCGGCCGGCCGGCGCGGGCTCTCGCTCGTGCTGTCGGTGTTGCTGCTCCAGGTCACCGTGTTCGCTCCAGTCGCGCCGGCGGTGGCAGCGCCAGAAGAAGCACCCCCGGGGGTGTGCGGCACGACCGTCGGGGTCCCCACCGCACCGGCGGGCGCCGAAGTCGTCCAGCCGGGCACCGATCTCACCAGCCGCACCGCGCTGAGCCCGCCGGGCTCCACGTTCTGGCTCGCCCCCGGCACGCACACGCTGAGCTCCGACCAGTTCGGGCAGGTGATGCCGAAGGACGGCAACGTCTACCTCGGCGCGCCGGGAGCCGTGCTCGACGGGCGCGGGGTCAACCGCGCGGCCTTCACCACGCCGGCCAAGGACGTCGTGATCCGCGGGCTGACCATCCGCGGGTTCGTCGCCGAACGGGACCAGGGCGTGGTCAACCACGACTCCGGTGAGCGCTGGATCATCGAAGGCAACGTCATCGAGGAGAACGAGGGCGCCGCGCTGATGGCCGGGTCGGGCCAGCAGGTGCGGGGCAACTGCCTGCGCGACAACGGCCAGTACGGCATCAACGCCTACCGGATCGGCGGCGGGATCACCGATCTGGTCGTCGAGGGCAACGAGATCTCGGGCAACAACACCGGTGACTGGGAGGCGCTGATCCCCGGCTGCGGGTGCAGCGGCGGCGCGAAGTTCTGGGCCGTCGACGGGGCCGACATCATCGGCAACTGGGTCCACCACAACCACGGGGTCGGGCTCTGGGCCGACACCAACAACAACGACTTCCTGGTCGAGGGCAACCTGATCGAGGACAACGCGTCGGAAGGGCTGTTCTACGAGATCTCCTACAACCTGGAGGTGGTCGGGAACACCTTCAGGCGCAACGCGCTGGTCCAGGGGCGCACCCGCGCCGCGAAGGGTGACAACTTCCCGGTCGCCTCGATCTACATCAGCGAGTCCGGCGGGGAATCCCGGCTGCCCGCCCGGATCGACGGGATCGAGATCCGGGGCAACATGTTCTCCGAGAACTGGTCGGGGATCACCCTGTGGGAGAACGCGGACCGGTTCTGCAACAGCCCCGCCAACACCTCGGTGCTCTCCTGCACGGCACTGGTGTCGCCGACCTCCACCTGTTCGGCGCCCGGCATCGCCACCGAACCGCTCTACAGCGACTGCCGCTGGAAGACCCAGCGGGTTTCGGTGCACCAGAACACCTTCGAGTTCGATTCGGGCCTGGAGGGCTGCCTGAACCTGTGCGGGCGGATGGCGGTGCTGTCGAACTACGGGACCTTCCCGGCCTGGTCGCCGTACAAGGGCGCGGTGATCTCGGAGGCGATCACCTTCGCGCAGGGCAACCGGTGGTACGACAACCAGTACTACGGTCCGTGGAGCTTCGTCGCCCATGACACCTCGCGGCGGCTGACCGCGGCGCAGTGGCAGGCGGCGCCGTACTTCCAGGACTCGTGCAGCGGGTTCGGCACCTCCGGGTCCTGCTGATCCCCCGCCGGGGTGCGCCGGGCCACCGGCTCACCCCGCGCGGTCCCGGCCGGGGTGGGTGAACCGGTCCACCGCCCACCCCGCCGGCGGCACCACCGCCAGCGCCACCCCCAGGCCGCCGAGCACGTCGGTCGGGTAGTGCGCCCGCAGCGCCACCTGCGACCACCCCATCACCAGCAGCGGCACGGCGACCACCCCCGCCAGCACCCAGGCCGCGGCGGCCGGTGCCAGCCCGCGCACGTCGATCACCAGCAGCCCGGCCACCACCGCCACCGCCACCACGAACGCCGTGTGCCCGCTGGGGAAGGACAGGAACTCGCCGTGGATCAGCCGCCCGGTCAGCGGTTTGAGGCCGGTGGTCAGCGCCACCGCCGAACCGGCGGCCACCACCAGCAGCAGCAGCGTGCGCGGCCGGCCGCACCGCAGGCAGGTGAGGCCGAGCACCAGGCAGATCGCCACGGCACCCGGTGGTTCACCGGCGAAGTCGATGGCGATGGCCACGGTCCGGGTGAACCCCTCGGCCCGGTCGAGGGCCGAGTACACCGCGGCGTCCAGCCCGGTGGTGCCGGAGGTCCCGGCGTAGCGCAGGGCCAGCACGAGCACGGCCAGGAAGCCGAGTGCGCCCAGGATCGACAGCGGGGCCCGCGACGGCGGCGGGAACACGGGCGGGCTGGTGCTCACTCGGCCGGGCTCCCCTCGGCGGCGATCGCGGCCCGGTACCCGCCGACGAGCCGTTCGAGACCGGCCTCCGGGGTGAACCCCCGCTCGTAGCCCAGCCGCGCCGCCCGGCCCATCCCCCGGTTCCGCTCGACGTCGCCGACGCACTCCCGCAACCGCGCGGCGAGCGAACCGGCATCCCCGGGTTCGTGCCGCAGGCCGGTGACGCCGTCCCGGACGAGTTCGCGGAACGCGCCGTGGTCGGCGGCGACCGTGGGCACGCCCGCGGCCATCGCCTCGACGACCACCAGGCCGAACGCCTCCAGCCAGGTCGAGGGGGCCACCACGGTGTTCGCGCGCAGGATCAGCTCACGGCACTGCGCCGCGGTCCGGAGCCCGGCGTAGGACACGTCGTCGCGGCCGTGGGCCCAGCGGGCGACCTCGTCCTGCATCGGGCCGGTACCGGCGATGACCAGCGGCAGGCCGGCGCCCCCGCGCGCGGCGAGCCGGTCCCAGGCGGCCATCAGCAGGCCGGCGCCCTTCTCCGCGGTGATCCGGCCGAGGAACAGCACGTGCTCCCCGGTCCCCGTGCGCGTCCTGCCCGGGTCGGCGACGAAGTTGTGCTTGACCGTCAGCCGCGCGGCCGGCATCCCGGCCGCGACCAGCACCTCGCGCTGCGCCGCCGAGATGCAGAAGAACCGCGAGACGCCGGACCACCAGCGGCGGCGGTTGAGCACCAGGCTCGCCGCCATCGGCGCGGTCGCGGCCGCCGAGCCGCGGTAGCACCCGTGCCGCACCGCCGGTACCGGCCGCCTGCCCACGCAGTCGGTGCACACCCGCCCCCCGCGGTACAGCGTGCCGGGCGGGCAGACCTGCGCGTAGTTGTGCAGGGTCGCCACCGCCGGGACCCCGGCCCCGGCGCACGCGGCCAGCACCGACGGCGAAAGCAGCGGGAAGGTGTTGTGCACGTGCACGACGTCCGGGCGGTCGGCCGCCAGCAGCCGGGCCAGTTCCGCCCGCACCGCCCGGTTCCACGGCACCTTCAGCGGCACGGCCGCCTTGCGCGGCAGCGACATCCCCGCGATGTCGTCGCTGCGGCGTTCGAACAGGCCGACCTCGTGCCCGGCGCCGGTCAGCAGCGCGACCTCCTGGTCGACGACGTTGTTCTCCCCGCTGGGCTGCTCGGCTCGGTAGCGGTTGTGCACCACCAGGACTTTCACACGGTCTCCTTCGGGGATTCCGGCGCGCGCACCAGCAGCGACGCGGCCAGTGCCAGGTGCAGCAGGTACGGCGACGCGTCGCCGAAGCCCGCCTCGGTGTAGGAGGCGGACAGGCAGTAGGTGATCAGGAAGATCGCGCACGCGCGGGCGGGCGACGGCGGCCGCAGGATCGCGACCACCACCAGCACCAGCAGGAACGCCGCCACGATCGCGAGGCCGGCGAAGCCCTGTTCGTGGTAGACCGCGAGCCAGCTGCTGTCGATCGGGAGCCCGTCGTAGGACTTGTCCGTCAGGCCGACGCCGAACAGGTGCTCCAGCGTCGTGCGCGGCGCGTCGAGCAGTGCGTCCCAGACCTTGGCGCGGCCGGTGAGGCTGGAGAAGTTCTCCTCGCTCTGCCCGCGCAGGAACCACGCCTGCAGCAGCCCGCCGAGCACCACCGCGGCGAGCGCCCCGGTCAGGACCAGGCCGGTGAACACCCGGCGGGCCCGCGCGCTGGACACCCACTGCGACAGCAGCGCGGCCACCGTGCCCGCCACCAGCCCCAGCGTCGCCGTCCTGGTGTGGGTCAGCAGCAGGATGCCGAGCGCCGGCACGATGACCGGCAACGCGTTCCGCCGGTCCAGGCGGCCACCCAGCCACAGCAGCGTGGTCAGCCCGATGACGATCGCCGCGTACTGGCCAACCTGCGGCGGGGTCAGCGGCCACAGCGCACCGGTGAGCCGCCCGCCGTAGTCGAACGGCATCGCCTTGCCCGGGCTCACCACCAGCCCGATCACCACCGTCACCAGCACCGCGCTGTAGGTGCGGATGTGGTGGCGGACCAGCTCGGTGCCGCCGTCCCACCAGCGCGTGAGCAACCACAGCGTGGCGACGAACAAGGCGAAGCGGAAGCAGCGGAACAGCGCGCCGAAGCCGTTTTCCAGGTTCAGGCTGGCGCCGGTGCTCAGCACCAGCAGCAGGGTGAGCAGCACCAGGTACGCGCTGGGCCGGATCCGCAGCCCGCAGTTGAGCGCGAGGGCGATGACGAACGCCACGCCGAGCGCGCCCATGGTGATCAGCTGGCTGACCGACCTCGGCAGCGGCAGCACGGTCTTGGCCCCGGCCGAGCCGAGGGTGTTGACGATCAGCAGCGCCCAGGCGAGACCGGCGGCCTTCGGCAGCCCCGGCCGGGTGGCCGCCGCTTCCGGCCGGACCGCGGGGCCGAGCACGTCAGCCACCTCCCGCGCGGGTCAGTGCGCTGCCCTCGTCCTGCCGGTAGGGCGCGCCCTGCCACTGCGGGAGGTCCAGCACCCGGCTCGGTTCGACGGCGACGAAGTTCCACGGCCCGGCGTAGGTGTTGTGGTGGAACCGGTTGTGCTGGTCGAAGGTGATCGCCCGCTGCACGGCTTCACCCTGGTACGGCGACCACTCCGGGAAGGTGCCGAAGTTCGCCAGCAGCGCCGTTCTGGCGCAGCTCTCCTCGCAGCCGGCGACCGCCGGATCGAGCACGAACCGGTTGTGGTGGACCTCGACGTGCTGGGTCTTCCACCGGCAGTCGGCGTTCAGCGCCCCCGCCGCGATCCCCGGTTGCACGCAGTTCCCCGGATCGGGCACCAGCCGCGTGCACGTGCCGGAGGAGGTGTTGGCCGGGCTGTTGCAGAACCGGTCGGCGTTCTCCCACAGGGTGATCCCGTTCCAGTTGTGCTCGAAGGTGTTGCCGGTGAGCTCCAGCTTGGCGGTGCGTGCCCGCACCCTCGGCTCGCCGCCGGATTCGGAGACGTAGACCGACGCGACCGGGAAGTTGTCGCCGCGGTCGAAGTAGCCCTTGCCGTCCACCCAGTTGTTGCGCCGGATCGCGTTGCCGCGGATGACCGCGTTGTAGCTGGTCTCGTAGACCAGGGCGGCCCCGTCGTTGTCCTCGATGACGTTGCCCTCGACGAGGAAGTCGTTGTTGTTCGTGTCCGCCCACAGCCCGGCGCCGCGGTTGTGGTGCACCCAGTTGCCGCGGACGTCGGCGCCGTCCACCGACCAGAACTTGATCCCGCCGGTGCAGCCGCACTCCTCGATCCGGTGCTCCCAGTCACCGGTGTTGTTGCCGGTGATCTCGTTGCCCTCGACCACCAGCCCGGTGATCGGGCCGTCCCCCGAGTAGGCGTTCATCCCGTACTGCCCGTTGCGCCGCAGGCAGTTGCCCCGGACCCGCTGCCGGGCACCGGCCATCAGCGCCGCGCCGTCGTTGTCCTCGACCGCGTTGTGCTCGATGACCCAGCCGTCCGCCGAATCGTGGTTGACCACCCCCTCGTTGTGCGGCGCGGCGAAGCCACGCACGGCCAGGTGCTGGATCCTGACGTCGGCGGCGTCGCCGGAGAAGGCGTACTGGTTGATCCCCCGGCCGTCGAGCACGGCACCCGGAGCGCCGAGGTAACCGTTGCCCGGCTTGGGCTTGACCTGGTCGTACCGGTCGTCGCCGAGCCGGTGCGTGCCCGGCGCCAGCCAGAAGGTGGTGCCCGCCGGACTCGACCGGGTCTTGGCGCCCAGATCGCCGGGGACCGCCGGATCGATCCGCACCGCCCCCGGCGGGGGTTCCACCGGGCCCGGCGGCAGCCGGTCGCAGACTCGCGCGACCGGCGGGGCCGGCGCGGCCTGCTCCGGTGGTTCGCCGGTGCAGGCGGCCAGCGTCACCGGACCGAGCAGCACCAGCAGCACGGCTCGGGCCCGGCGGTGCGGACGGCCGGTCACGACGGCGGGTCCTGGTCACCGGAACCGAAGTCGAGCACGGTGGTCAGTGTTTTCCCGGCACCCCCGGCGGTCCCGGTGCCGACCAGTGCCCAGGCGGGCTCGCGGCGGCCGAATCCGGCCGAGTACCAGCCGAGCGGCGGGTCGGTCTCACCCCGGTGCGCGGACCACGTCAGGTGGGGCGGCAGGGCCAGTGACGCACCGCGCTCCCGGCCGCCTGCCGTCCAGGACAGCGTCGCCGCAGCCCCGGTCAGCACGAGTTCGACGGCCGGGCCGAAGTGGTAGACGAGACGGCAGGGCCGCGGTGCGCCGGCCCGGACCTGGTCGAGGATGCGGAGCTTCGAATCCGCCAGTTCCACCGAGCGCCGGTGGACGGCGGGCGCGTAGCCGTCGTGCTCGGCGCTCCACCGCGACGGCGGGTTCGCTTCGAGCACCGTCGTGGTGGCGTGCTTGGTCCAGAGGAACGGGCCACCCGGGACGGACTGGTCGACGCCGTCGAGTTCGAGGGTGTTGTGCCCCGCCGTGGCGCGGAAGTACGACCGCCACACCGGTTCGCCGTGGTAGCAGTAGGTGCCCGGATCGGCGAGGATGTCGACGCCGTCGTGCCGGACTTCGACCGAAAGCGCGTCCGCGTGCGCGTGCGCGGCGATGGACAGGAAACCGTGCGGCCCGCCGTCGCAGCGGCACCAGATCTCCTCGTTCCGCAGGATGGTCATCCCGGCGTCGGCGAACTCGTCCCGGCGCCGGCCGGGGCGCGGTTCCCGGACGCGGAGGCCGTCGGCGAGCGCGGCGAGGAGCGGGGTCCGCACGTCCGCGGCCCGGACCCCGGGCCACCAGTCCGGCCGTCCGAACAGGACGGCACCGGTGTTGAGCAGGGATGCCCAGCGGCTGGTTCCCGCCCCGTCCAGGACGAGCCCGTACCCGTCGTCCGCGTCGCCCTGCCTCGGCGGCCGCAATCCGGTGTCCACCACGGACGCCAGCGCGTCGGTCATCCGCAGCAGCACCCGCCAGGTCGACCCGGGTACCGCCACTCCGGCGGCGTGCGCTTCCAGCGCCCCGGCCAGCCCCAGTTCCAGTACCAGCCCGTGGTACTCGGTGGCGAGTTCGCGGTTGAGCCCGGAATCGAAGGTGTTGTGCGCCAGCGTCCGGTCGAGCGAGCTGAGCGCCGACGCGCGCCACCGGGCCGATTCCGGGAACCAGTCGAAGGCGCAGGCGGCGGCGAGCCGCCCGGCCGCCTCGGCGACCGCGTGGTTGTTCGCCGACGAACCCCGGCTGGTGAAGGTGGCCAGCCAGCGCTGGTGGTGCCAGAGCTGGCCGAGCGCCACCGGGTTGTCCTCGAACAGCGACGGCACCGGCGCCCAGCCGTCGAGCAGCCGCCGCACCCACACCCACGACAGCAGGCGGATGCCGAGTTCGATGCCGCTGACCCAGTGCACCCCGCGCATCGGCGGATTGGCCGCCCACCACGACCGCAGGTGGGCGGCGGCCCGTTCGGCGTAGGGCTCGGCGCCGGTCAGGGCGTACGCGGCGGCCAGCACGGTGAGGTGCTGGTGCCGGGACGGCTCCCAGATCTGCTTGATGTCGCCGACGGTCTCCTCGCTGCGGTACGGGATGTCGAAGGAGTACACGTCGGACGGTGCCCGGCGCCCGGTCTTCGGGTCGCGGGACCAGTCCGGGCCGGCGAAGTCGTGGCGCTCGACACCGAAGAACTCGGCGTGCCCGTCCATCAGCCCGTCCGCGGTGACCAGCAACTCCTTCACCGGGTCACCGGGGATCGCGCCGAGCACGCGTTCGCCGGTCACGCTGGTGAAGTGCCGGTCCGGCAGCCAGGTCGCCCGTTCCCCCGCCACCCGGCGCCACCGGCGTTCACGCACGAGGTCGCCCACGCGGCCGGCGACCTCGGCGGGCCCCATCCTCGACAGCCTCCGCAGGTACCAGGACGGGTCCATCAGCCGAGCACCGCTTCGGAGCCGATCCGCACCGGGGCACCGGTGCCGAGGCTGCGGCCGGCCGCGAGCGTGGCCAGCGTGGTCGCCACCAGCGACTCGATCGGCACCGGCATCGACACCCCGGTCTTCAGCGCGGTGAGGAAAGCCGCCAGCTCGGCCGCCTGGCCCTTGTCCCGGCCCTTGGGGAGGCGGGGACCGGCCCACTTCCCCCGGCCGAACACCGACGCCCTGGTGAAGTCGTCGAACCGGAGCACCTTGCCGTCGGCGGTGAGGTCGATCGTCTCCTTGGGGAACGCCGGGGAGCCGCTGGTGGTGTAGGTGATCGACGCGGTCGACCCGTCCGGGTACCGCAGGAGCAACTGCAGGTCCCGGTGCCCCGGTGTGGCGGTGGCGTACACCGAAACCGGGTCGGCACCGAGCAGCCAGCTCACCGTGTCGATGAAGTGCCCGCCCTCACCGGCGAAGCGCGAACCCTCGCCCTCCCGCTGGTACCAGCTGTTCGCCTCGAGCCTGCCCGCGTTGACCAGGTAGCGCACCGACGCCGGGCCGAGCCGCGGGCCGAAGTTGTGCACCGCCTCGGTCAGCAGCGGGGCGAACCGGCGGTTGAAGCCGACCTGCAACCGGTTGTTGCCGGACTCCTCGATCGCGTCGAGCACGAGTTCGAGTTCCTTCTCCGACAGCGCGAGCGGTTTCTCGACGAAGACCGCCTTGCCCGCGAGCAGCGCGCGCCGGGTCAGCTCCGCGTGCGAACTGTGCCGGGTCACGATGAACACCGCGTCGACCGAGGGGTCCGCCAGCACCGGTTCGAGCTCGGTGGAGGCGCGGGTGAACCCGAACTTGCGCTGGGCGTTCGCCCCGGAGAGCGCCGAAGTGGTCACCACGTCGGTGAGGGCGACGTCCGCCATTCCGGCCAGGTGCGGCAGCAGCATCGAGGAGGCGTAGTTGCCCGCGCCGACGAACGCCAGGTTCACCGTGCCGGACTTGGGGACCGCCCGGGCGGTCACCGGCTCCGGCGAGTGGACCGGCGTGACGGCGTGCTCCACCGCCACGCCGGTCCGCTCGCCGTAGTCGAACAGCACGGCGACGGCTTTGAGGTCGCCCTCGTTGAGCATCCGGTAGGTCTCGACGGCGTCGGCGAAGTCCGAAACGTGCGAGATCAACGGCTCCACGTCGAGCCTGCCGGTGCGCATCAGGTCGGCGACGCACTCGAGGTTGCGGCGCTCGGTCCAGCGGACCTGGCCGATCGGGTAGTCCCGGCCCTCGAGCTCGTAACCGGGGTCGTACCGGCCGGGACCGTAGGAGCGGGAGAACCGGACGTCGAGTTCCTTCTCGTAGTAGGCGTTCCACGGCAGGTTCAGCGAGCACTTGCCGATGTCGACCACCCGGCCGCGGTCGCGGCTCAGCTTCGCGGCCAGTTCCACCGGCTGGTTCGTGCTGCCGCCGGCGGCGAGGTAGACCTGGTCCACGCCGTGCCCGGCGGTCAGTTCCGCGACCGCGGTGTCCACCACACCCGACGCCGGGTCCGCGCACTTGAGCGCCCCCAGCCGCTCGGCCAGCTCGCACCGGTCCGGGTCCGGGTCCACGCCGGCGACCCGCACCCCGGCGGCCACCAGCAGCTGGACCACCAGCTGGCCGATCAGGCCGAGGCCGATGACCAGCGCGGTGTCGCCGAGCTGCGGCTCACCGCGGCGGACGCCCTGCATCGCGATCGCCCCGACCGTGCCGAAGGCGGCGTGCCGCGGCTCGACCCCGCCGGGCACCCGGGTGTAGAGGTTCTTGGGCACCCAGTTCAGCTCGGCGTGCAGAGCGTGCTCGTTCCCGGCGCAGGCCACGTAATCCCCGACGGCGACGTCGTCGATGCCCGCGCCGACCTCTTCGACCACCCCGCAGAGCGAGTACCCCAGGGGCGTGTAGGAGTCGAGCTTGTTCAGCGCCTTGCGGTAGGTGGCGGTGAGCCCGTTCGCCGCCACGCCCTGCACCACCTTCGCCACCTGGTCCGGCCGCGCCCTGGCCTTGCCGACCAGGGACAGCTTCGCCTCGGAGACCTTCATCAGCTCGGTGCCGGTGGAGATCAGCGAATACGCGGTGCGGACCAGCACACCACCCGGTTTGCCCGCCGGGACCGGAACGTCGAGGAGCGCCAGCTCCCCGCTCCTGTAGTTCTGCACTACCTGCTTCACGTCGCTCCTCAGCGCCTAGGCGGACCGGTTCGAAACGGCACCGCGATACCAGTACTCGAGGGTCAAGATGTGCCAGAGGTGCTTGGCCCGGTCCTGCTGCCCGGACGCGTCCTCGCCGGCCAGCCGCCGCAGCGCCTCGCGGCGCAGGAAACCGGACTTCACCAGTTCGCCTTCGTTGATCACCTCGCGCACCAGCGGGGCGAGGTCGCGGCTCATCCACGCCCGCAGCGGGGCGCTGAACAAGCCCTTCGGCCGGTACACCACCTCGGGCGGCAGGATCGACAGCGCCGCTTCCTTGAGCGCCACCTTCCCCTGCCGCCCGGCGATCTTGCGGGTCCCCGGCAGGCGGAACGCCGCCTTCACCACTTCGACGTCGACGAACGGCGTGCGCACCTCGGTGGAGGCGGCCATGCTGGAGCGGTCGGTGTAGGCGAGGTTGAGCCCGGGCAGGAAAAGCCGGGAATCGGCCAGGCACATGCGGTTCACGAAGTCCGGCAGCGTGTTGTCGTGGTAGGTGTCCGCGTGCTCGGTGAGCACGTCGTCGACGGCCCCGGCCAGGTCGGGGGCCAGCAGCGCGGCGAGTTCGGCCCGGTCGTACATCGTGTAGCTGCGCCGGAACGCGGTCTCCTCCGGCAGTTCGGCGAACGAGAGGAACCGCTTGGCGAACCGGACCGACCGCAGCCCGCGTTTCGAGGTCGCCACCGGGAGCCGGTCCACCACCGCCGAGATGGGCCGCCGCACCAGGCCGGGGACCCGCTGGTACCGCACGGCGAGCGTGTTCGCGAGGTGCTTGCGGTAACCGGCGAACAGCTCGTCGGCACCCATTCCCGAGAGCAGCACCTTGACCCCGGCCTCGCGGGCCGCGGTGCAGATCAGGTAGCTGTTGATCGCCGCCGGATCACCGATCGGCTCGTCGAGGTGGTGGGTCATCCGGGGCAGCAGGTCCAGCACCTGCGGGGCGATCTCGATCTCGTGCAGGTCGACCCCGAAGCGGGCGGCGACCTTCCGCGCGTAGGCCAGGTCGTCCGGCATCGCCTCGAACTTCGCGTCCTCGGCACGGAATCCGATGGTGTACGCGGAGATCCCCGGCTGCTCCCGCGAGGCGAGCGCGGTCAGGTAGCTGGAGTCGAGCCCGCCGGAGAGGAAGGTCGCGACCGGGACGTCCGCGAGCAGGTGCTTGCGCGTGGAGTCCTCGACGACGGCGCCGAGGTCGAACTCGCTGTCGTCGGCCGCGCCCTCCTCGGCGACCTGGCGCAGCGACCAGAAGGTGCCGCGCTCGACCCCGCCGTCCGGCCGGAACCGCACCCAGCTGCCCGGTGGCAGCTTCTCGACCTCGCTGAACACGCAGCGCCCGTCCGGAACCCAGTAGTAGAGCAGCGAAGCGACGAGCGCGGTGTGGTCGACGCTCAGCGAGCCGCCGAGTTCGGCGGCCAGTGCCTTCAGCTCGGAGGCGAAGACCACCCCGCCACCGCGGCGCGTCAGGAACAGCGGTTTGATGCCCAGCTGGTCGCGCACCAGCACCAGCTCACCCGAGCGCTCGTCGAACACGCCGAAGGCGAACATGCCACGCAGCCGGGGCAGGCAGCCGGGGCCCCACCGGCGCCAAGCCTCCAGCACGACCTCGGTGTCCGACGTGCCGCGGAACCGCACCCCGGCGGCCCGCAGCTCGGCACGCAGTTCCGGGGCGTTGTACAGCTCACCGTTGTAGGTCAGCGCGAGGCCGCCGCCGGTCATCGGCTGCGCACCGGTCTCCGACAGGTCGACGATGGAGAGCCTGCGGTGTCCCAGGTGGACGCTGACGGCCCCGGCCCGGTGGTCGTACCGCCCGGAACCGTCCGGTCCGCGGTGGGCGAGGGTTTTGGTCAGCCGGTCGGTCAGCGGACCGCCGTCCGGCCAGCGATAGGCACCCGCGATACCGCACATCTGCCTGTTCCCCCGTCTCTACCGGATTCCGGCGTGGTCGTGGTCTTCGGGCCGCCGATAGGGCATCGGCGGGCGGTGGGTGCCGTTGACGATCCGCGCGGCCGGCCCCGCACCGGCCCGGCCGCGCAGGGCGGTGTGCAGGCCGTCCCAGAGGGTGCCGTCGGTGCGGTCACGGGGATCCGGGTCCACCACCACGACCCCGATCACCGGGATCCGCCGGTCCGCCAGCTGCCGGGCCACGGTGTGCAGCCACTCGGTGTTCGCGTGCCCGGCGCGGACGACGAGGATCGCTTCGCGGCCGAGGAATTCGAGGTCGGTCCACGACGTGCCGGGTTCGGCCGAACCGACTCCGAGGCGGCGCTCGCCGCCGGTGACCGGCACGTCGCCGCGGTCCAGCACCCGGATGGACCCGTCCGCACGCAGGTTCGCCCCCGGCAGGTCGTCGACCAGGGAGACCGGCCCCGACCCGGCGAGTTCGCGGGCCAGGTCGAGCGCGAGCGCGGCGGTGGCCCGGCGGGCGCCGAGGTCGAGCACCGACACCGGCCCGCCGTCCTCCCGGACCACCCTGGCCAGCGTCACCGCGACCCGCCGCCGCAGCGCGGCCGCCCGCGACCACCGCCAGATCCGGGGCGGCGAAGCCAGTTGCGCGAGCACCGACGCCCCCAGGTGGGCCGAGATCTCGCGCCGCAGCACCGGGCGGTCCCGCACCACGCTGGTCACCGCGGCCAGCGCCAGGCCGCCGACCAGCCCGAGCACCAGGCCGATCCCGGCGTCGGTGGCCACGGTTCCGGGCAGCGAGTGCGGCAGGATCCTCGGGGTGTCCAGGATGCCGGTGCCCGCGGCGACCTTCGGCGTGCCGATCCCGGCTTCCTGCGCGCGGCCGTCGTAGTCGGAGATCTTCGACGTCAGCTCCGCCCGGCGCGAGTACAGCCGCTCCAGCTGGGCCGGATTGGCGTCGCCGCCCCTGGCCTCCTCGGCGACGATCTCCGATTCGATCGGCGCGAGCTCGTTCTGCGCCCGGTCGCGCTGGTCGAGCAGGGCCCGCTGCTCCGCCGCCGCGGCTGCCTGGTGCCGGGCGGCGTGCTCGGTGATGAAGGCGTCGCAGAGCGCCTGCGCGCGGGCGATCGCTTCCTCGTCGCTCTGGCCTTCGACCGTCAGCTGGAGGACGTTGTTCGTCACCCCGAGCCCCTGGTAGGTCTCGAGGAACTCCTCCGGTGACTGCGTGCTGTTCAGCCGCTTGAGCGCCTCACCGGCGATCTTCGTGGTCTCCAGCACGGCGACGTCGGTGCGCATCAGCGTTCCGCTGTCGGTCGGCGAGTCGTCGGGGTGGATGACCAGCAGCTGCGCGACCGCGGTGGGCGGCGACGGCAGGAGCACCGCGACCAGCCCGCCGGCGAGCAGGCCCAGCAGTGCGGTGGCCAGCCAGAGCCGGCGCCGCCGCCGGACCGAGACGACCAGCCGGTGCAGGTCGATCAACGGCTCCGAATCGCGCACCGTGCTCACGGTGCTCACGGTGCGCCCGCCAGTGCTTCGTCCCCGGCGGTGACCGGGCGGGTGCGGGCGGGCCGCACCGGCCGGACCAGCGCGGCACCCACCACGGCGAGCCCGGCGTCGGCACACGCCTCGGCGATCCCGACCAGCTCCCACGCCGTCCGCGAACCGGGGCACAGCACCACGAGCACCCCTTCGGCGTCGGTGTCGCGGACGACGGGCCGGGCCGGGTTCACCGCCACCGCGGTGAACCGGCCGCCCGCCAGCTCGACGATCCGCTCGGCGGCCTTCTTCCCGGCGGGGTCGTCCTCGGCGGTCAGCACGCGCAGCCGTTGCGGCAGCCGGGCGACCAGCCGCTCGAAGTGGATGTCGCTCTCGATCTCGTCGGGGAAGACGTCGACCCGGGGCACGTTCCACGGCCGGTCGTCGTCGAGCAGCCTGGCTCGCCGGGACCGGGCTCCGCCCGGGGCTGGCGGCTCTTCGGCGACCTCCACGGTGGCCAGCACCGGCACGCCGATGGCCGCGGCGATCTCCCGCTCGTCCCGCGGCCTCGGGTCGATGCGGGCGGTGAACAGGTGGCCGAACAGGCCGAGCAGGAAGCACAGCGCCGCACCACCGAGGGTCAGCTGCGGCAGCGTGGGTGCGGCGGGTGACTCCGGCAGTTCGGCCGAGCCCAGCACGACCATGTCACCGAGCCCGCTGGCGGTGTCGGCCGCGTTCAGCGCGGACATCGCCTGCTCCAGCGACGAACGCAGCCCCTGCAGTTCGGTGCGGAGCTGGAGGCTTTCCACGGTCGTCCGGCCTTCGTCGACCTTCTCGGAGAGCTCGCTGATCCGCTGGTTTGTCTGCGCCACCTGCTGGCGCAGCGTTTCGCGGCGTTCCTGCGCCAGCTGCACCGCCGCGTCCCCGGAACCGGCGATGATCTGCGTGGAGTACTCGACGAACTCCTGCGCGAGGCGGTCGGCCGTCCGACGCGCCTGCTCGGCGGTGCCGCCGGTGGCTTCGATGGTCACCACGTTGCCCTGCGCCACCGACGTGGTCACCTTGTCACGCAGATCGGCACCGGCTTCGCCGAGTGCCGCGGCGGCGCGGTCGAGCACCACCGAGCTGGTCGCCACCTCGGCCTGGGTGAGCAGTTCGTCCGCCTCCCGCGGGCCCTGCAGCAGCACGCTGGCCGTGGTCCGGTAACCGGGGGACAGCACGACCGACGAGGCGGCACCGAGCAGCGCGCCGGCCACGGCGAGGGCCACCAGGGTCCGCCACCGCCCGCGCAGCACCCGTCCGAGCACGGACAGGCGCACCGTGTCGTCAGCCAAAACCAGGATCTCCCCTCGGTGCCCGCGGTCGTCCCCGTCAACTCCGTCGGGCAGCTCGCGGCTTTGGTTACCGGATCAGCCGGTTCTTGTCCGAAACGAAAGCCGATCAACGCACCGCCGCCGCATAGGCCGCGAGCAACGCCTTCTGGGAGTTCTCCCAGGAAAGCGGCCCGGCCACGCGGGCCCGGCCCAGCTCCCCCATCCGCTCCCGGTCACCGGGGGCATCCAGCAGTTGTGCGATCAACTTCGCGAATTCGGCTTCGTCGTTGGCCCTGGCGTACAGCGCGGCTTCGCCCGCGGAGACCCGGGCCTCGCGCAGGGCGAAGGAAACGATCGGGCGGCTCATCGCCATGTATTCCATGATCTTGTTCATCGTCGACACGTCGTTGAGCGGGTTCAACGGGTCGGGCGAAAGGCACACGTCCGCCGCGGAGAGGTAGCGCAGCAGGTCCTCGTCGGGGATCCGGCCGGTGAATTCGACCTGGCCGCCGAGCCCGAGTTCCCCGCTCAACGCCACCATCGCGTCGTAGGCGTCACCGGCACCGATGAACACGGCGTGCCAATCGGTGCGGCCGAGCTCGTCGCGCAGCGAAGCCAGCGCGCGCAGGGCGTAGTCGACGCCGTCCTGCGGGCCCATGACGCCGAGGTAGGCCAGCAGGTGCGGTTTGCCCCGCTTCAGTCCGGGCTCGACGGGGACCTGGTGGAACCGTTCGACCACCGGTGCGCTGCGCACCACGAAAACGTCCTCCGGCGCCTTCCCGCCGCGTTCCACCGCGACTTCCCGGTAGCTTTCGTTGGTGGCGATGACGACGTCGGCGGCCCGGTAGGTCCAGCGCTCCAGCGCGCGGACCGCGCGGTACAGCAGGTCTTCGCCGCGGCCGAACCGGGAAAGGTACAACTCGGGGCAGAGGTCGTGCTGGTCGAAGACGAACCTGGTGCCCCGCGGCTTGAGCAGGCGGGCCACCAGGAACAGCAGGTCCGGCGGGTTGCAGGCGTGCACGACGTCGATCCGGCCGCCGCGGGCCACCCGGCGGGCGAGCCGGAAGGTGTGCCACAGCGCGGAACCGTATTCCGCGACGTATCCCGCCGGGCCGCCGGTGGCGGCCTTGAGCGGGTAGCGGAGGATGCGCACCCCGTCCACGGTGGCCTCGGCCTCGGTGTCGCGGTTCGTCCCTTGTGGACAGATGACGTGCACCTCCCAGCCGGCGTCCCGCAGCGTGGTGCACTCCTGCCAGACCCGGCGGTCGAAGGGCACGGACAGGTTCTCGACGAGGATCAGCGCTCTACCAGGCAAGGCCGACGTAACCTCCTTCAACCCGGCGTCGCACGGCGTCGGGTACGCGGACGAGATCGATGATGTGGTGGCCGCGTCCCGGCGGCAGCGCCGCGAGCACGTCCGGATCGGTGCAGCCGATCAGGCAGACCTCGGCGTGGTCGAGCACTTCCTCGACCGAACCGGCCAGCAGCTGGCCGAGGTGCGGCAGCCTGCTCTCGATGTACTCGCGGTTGGCCCCCATCAGCCGGGACAGGCTGACGTTGGCGTCGTAGATGCGGAGCTCGTAGCCCTTGCCGTGCAGGCGTTCCGCGAGTTCGACCAGCGGGCTCTCGCGCAGGTCGTCCGTACCGGGTTTGAAGGACAGGCCGAACAGCCCGATCCGGCGCTTCCCGGCCCGCACGACCAGGTCCAGCGCCCGCTGGAGGTGTTCCTCGTTGGAGGGCAGCACGTGCGAGAGGATGGGGATCGCCACGTCCGCCCGGCGCGCGGCGTAGACCAGGCCACGCAGGTCCTTGGGCAGGCAGGAGCCGCCGAAGGCGAACCCCGGCCGGAGGTAGGCCGGGCTGATGTTGAGCTTGCGGTCGGTCAGGAAGACGTCGATCACCTCGTGCGAATCGAGCCCGAGCGCGCGGCAGATGGCCCCGAGTTCGTTCGCGAAGCCGATCTTGAGCCCGTGGAAGGAATTGTCGGCGTACTTCGTCATTTCGGCGACCGGGATCGAGACGCGGAAGACCTCACCGGGCAGCCCGGTGTAGAGTTCTGCCACGACGTCGCCGCTGGCGGTGTCCAATTCACCGATGACGGTCTTCGGCGGGTCGAAGAAGTCCTTGACGCTGGTGCCTTCACGCAGGAATTCCGGGTTCACCGCCACGCCGAAATCGGCACCGGCGCTGAGCCCGGATGCTTTCTCCAGGATCGGCACCAGCAGTTCGAGGCAGGTGCCGGGGAGCATGGTGCTGCGGAAGACGACGGTGTGCCTGGTGGCCTTGGCGGCCATGGCCTCGCCGATCTGCTCGGCCACGCGCTCGAGGAAAACCGTGGACAGGCTGCCGTTGCTGGAGGACGGGGTGCCGACGCACACCAGCGAAACGTCGCTGTCCGCGATCGCCTGCCGCACGTCGGCGGTGGCCCGCAGCGCTCCGCCGCCGACCACCTCGGCGGTCAGTTCGCCGATGCGCTCCTCCACCACCGGCGCTTTGCCGCGGGAAACGAGCTCGATCTTCACCGGGTTCACGTCGACCCCGACCACCTGGTGCCCGCGACCGGCCAAGCACGCCGCCGAGACACAACCGACGTAACCGAGCCCGAAGACGCTGATCTTCATGAAGGATTCCTCCAGCCGCGTTCCGCTGCCCGTTGTTCGCCGGGCACCGGGATTTTGTTACCGGCGACTGCATTTGGCGGAACCCGTTGCCTGTATCAGGTTAATCCATTCTACCGAGAAAAGAGACAATTTAAGATCAACCGAGAAACGGCGGCGCGCGTCGGCCCGCCGAAATGGATCTTCGAGCAAGCCGGAACAGTGATCGGCCGGGGACGGTCCGCCGGACCGTCCCCGGCCGCGTTCCCGGCCTCCCGGGTCAGTGGACCTGGTTGCCCGGCAGGCGCCACCGGTTGTCGGTGGTGCCGTTGTCGGAGTCCTGGACGGCGAAGGCGCCCGCACCCGTGGAGCCGTTTTCGATGCCGAGCAGCTTGCCGCTGTGGGCGTTGCGGATCTTGACGGTGCCGTCCCCCTGGTCGAGCAGCGTCCACCGGTGATCGGCGGTGCCGTTGTCCGACCACTGCAGGACGTGCGCGTGGTCCGCGGCCGACATGTCCCGCACCCCGAGCACCTTGCCGCTGTGGGCGTTGCGGAAGCGCACCGCGTCCCCGTCGGGGATCAGTTCCCAGTTGTGGTCCGCGGTACCCGAGTCGTGCCACTGGAGCGCACGGCCACCGTCGGCCGTGGACATGTCCTGGATGCCCAGCACCAGCCCGCTGCGCACGTTGACCAGGCGGGAGGTGCCGCCTGACTGGCCGCCGGTGTTCCAGTAGACGTTGTAGTTGTGGCCGTGGGCGTCGTGGAACGGGCCGAGGTCGACCGTCGAGCCGTTCGCGGTGGCGGTGAAGGCGAGTGAGCTGCTGCTGGTCCTGGTGATCGACGCCGGGTTCAGCGCCGGCGGGGAGCTGAGCGGGGTGTTCCCGTAGTTCCCGGACAGCACCGCCGGGCCGTAGGTGACCGCGGCGAGGTTCGGGTTGTCGTTGGCCGGGCGCAGGATGACGCGCATCGGCAGGCGCAGGGTGACCGTGTCACCCGGGCTCCACGACCGGGTCAGGGTGGCGTAGCTGCCCGGGGTGGTGGTGATGTCCTGGACCGCGCCGTTGACGCTGATGGTGGCGCCGGTGGTCCAGCCGGGAATGCGCAGGCGCATCGGCCACGTTCCGCCGACGTTGCCGGTGACCTGCAGGCTCGTCGTGTCGCCGACCGGGAACGACGTGGTCTGGGTGACCGTGATCCCCCGCTGGGCCCAGTTCAGCACCGAGGGCAGGAACATGTTCACGATCAGCGTCGTGCCGGTGTGGAAGTAGATGGAGTCCATCAACGAGGTGTGCACCTCCAGGCCCGTGCCCTGGCAGCACCAGAACGAGTCGTAGTCGGTGCTCCACGTGCCGCCGCCCCACGCCGGTCCCACCCCGCGGCGCCCTCCCGGGTTGAGCGGGGTGAAGTAGGTGACGTGCCCGCGGGGACTGGCCGGGTCCTGCTGGCCGATCATCTGGTTCAGCCACGCCCGCTCGTAGTAGTCGAACAGCTGGGCGCGCGTGGGGTCGAGCGCGAACAGCTCACGGGTCAGTTTGAGCATGTTGTAGGTGTTGCAGCTCTCGCAGGTGTCCTTGGTGAGGTACCCGGCGATCGCGTGGGGCGGCCGGAAGTGCTCGGCCTGGCTGTTGCCCCCGATGACGTAGGTGTGCGCGTTGACGCAGGTGTTCCAGGCGTTGCCGGCGATGTCGCGGTAGCGGGTGGTGCCGGTGGCCTTGTACTCCCTGGCCGCGCCGATCCACTTGGGCACCTGCGTGTTGGCGTGCAGCCCGCTGAGCTTGTCCTGGTTGGCGGCCAGCGGGTCGAACACCGCGGCGTGGTCGAACCGCTGGGCGGCGGTGAGCCACCGCTGGTCGCCGGTCTGCTGGTACAGGTCGGCCAGCACGGCGTTCATGCCGCCGAACTCCGTCTGCAACATGGTCTGCATCTGCTGGCCGGTCAGCCTGCCGGTGCGCCAGTCGACCCAGCCGGCCAGCCGCAGCAGCACGTCGCGCGCCTGCGTGCTCTCCATCAGGCGCCACACGTCCAGCAGGCCGGCCAGCGTCTTGTGGATGCAGTAGTACGGCACGTTGCCGTTGGTCAGCGTCCGCGCCTCCAGTGCGCTGAACTCCGACTCGGCGAAGCCGGACAGGTACCCGCTGTTGAACCCGGCGGCCCCGTTGTTGGCCTGGCACCTGGCCAGCTCCGCCACCACGTGGGCGGCCTTGTCCCGGCAGGTGGTGTCCCCGGTCACCGCGTACACCTGCGCCCAGGCCGAGAGGAAGTGGCCCTGCACGTGGGTGCGGAAGGGGAACGTCGGCGCGTCCCAGCCGCCGTTGGCGGCCGCGCCGTTGGTGGGGAGCCGGTGGTTGGCGCGGAAGTTGTACAGCAGCCGGTCGACGTCGACGAACCGCAGGTAGTTCACCGTGCGGTTCTGGTTGTCCAGCCACCGGCTCGCGGTCAGCCGCACCTCACCGAGCTGGAAGGGGTACGCGGACACCCCGGTGTCCGGGCGAACCGGCGGGACCGCCGCGTGGGCCGTCGAGCCGCCGGGGTGGTACCCCGCGGCGGAAGCGACCGCCGCGGCCCCGGTGGCTTGCAGGAGCCGCCGCCTGCTGAACGAGGAAGACATCCCGTACCCCTTCACTGCTTCGTCCACTTCGGATGCTGGGGGCGAGGCCCGGCTCCCGCCCGGAGCCGGGCCGGTCGATCAGCGTTGCAGGGTCAGCAGGCCCGGCCGGTAGGGCAGGAGACCGTAGTCCCCACCGGAGTTGGGATTGCGCCCCTGGTAGAGCAGCTGCAGGTGGCAGGGGTCGATGGTCTTGGTCTGGTCGGGATTGGTGCGGATCAGGTCGCCGTGGCTGATGTCGTTGGTCCAGGTGGCACCGCTGTTGGCCTTGCCGGCGAAGGGATTGCTCTCGGTGGCGGCCTGCGGGGTCCACGAACCGCTGAGGCTGCTGGAGGTGAACGAGCGGAAGTAGCGCCCGTTGTTCCCGATCGCCTCGACGATCATCAGGTACTGGTTCTGGCCCTGCACCTTGTAGACCTCGACGGCTTCGAACAGGTTGTTCGTCGTGTCGCTCATGATGGTCGTGTAGGACGAGCCGAAGTTGCCGGGGAAGTTCCCGATGGGCATGCTGGCGCGGTAGATCTTGCCGTTGTCCCCGGCGAAGAACAGGTACATGTTCGTGCCGTCGGCGATCAGGGTCTGGTCGATGGGGCCGGTGCTGGAACCGGTGATGCTCCCGGTGAACAGCGTCTGCGGTGCCGACCAGCCGTTCGGGTTGGTGGGATCGCTCGACGTCCGGTAGCTGAAGGCGGGCCCGCCCCACTGGTAGGCGAGCACCCAGATGTTCTTGGGGGCGAAGTACAGCAGCGTGGGCGCGACGGTGCCGGAGTTCATCGCGTTCTGGCTGGCCGAACCCATGTCGGACCAGTTGGTGAACGGGGTGAAGTTCATCGAGCCCCAGGTCGTACCCGTGTCGTGCGTGGTGCCGTAGACCAGGTGCTTGCCGTTGTGCACGACGTGGGTGAAGTCCTTGAGCGAAACCCAGCCCTGCTTCGGGTTCGCCAGCTGCCCCGTCGACGACCACTTGTACGTCGACGGCAGGGAGCACGTGCCGGGGGTGTCGTCCAGGCGGACGAGTTGCCACTGCTGGTTGGTCCCGTTCCAGTCGTCGTACTGCACGACGGCGGCTCCGTCGGCGGTCGACGCGCCGGTCACCTCCACGGCTTTGCCGCTGTTGCGGTTGATCAGCCTGACGTGACCGCCGTCGGAGTCGGCCAGCTGGAACTGCTGGTTGGTGCCGTTGAGGTCGGTCCACTGCTGGACCTTCCCGCCGGCGGCGGTCGAGAAGTTGGCGACGTCGAGTACCTTGCCGGAGTTCTTCGACTTCAGCCGGTAGTAGCCCCCGCCGGAGTCCACGAACTGCCACTGCTGGTTGGCTCCGTCGTGGCGGGCCCACTGGTGGATCACCGCGCCGTCGGCGGTGGACACCCCGGACACGTCCAGCGCCTTGCCGCTGTTGCGGTTGACCAGCACGTACCAGGCATTCGTGTCGACCGACGCCGCCGACGCCACCCCGGTGTGGAACGCCACCGCCGCGGTGCCCGCGAGGGCGGTCGCGAGCAGGGCGGCCAGGCCGCGCCCCCAGCGGCCGCGCCAGGCTCGGCCCGCCCGGCGGGGTGACCCGGCCGGGGGAGATTGGCCCATCGAACTCATCATGACTCTCCTTCGGACTCAGGGCCGCACGAGGGCCCGTGACGGGGTGCGCCGCTCCGGCCGGAATGGCGCTGTTCGAGGTGATCGCGTGGACGGCGGCGAAGCCGAAGCGCCTCCACGTCGCGGGCCCGCCTAGGCGGCCTCGTCGTTCCAGCTCATGGCAACTCCTCGTCGAGTCGAGCTTTGGTGTTAGCGCTAACATTTCGGCCCGCGAAGCAGGATTCGAGTGTCCGGAGCGGAACACGTCACCGCTTGGCGCGATTGCCGGATCGCGTCTTGAGCCACGCCGGCCGAAAGGGCCGACGGTCGATCGTTTCGAGCTGTTGACCTCAAGTTTCGGCTCAGTTTAGCCAGCCGTGTCGCCCCGGGTCAACGGGTCAATCACCGAGGCGACCGGCTGGATCACTGCCCGTGTCGAAGGCTCCTCGATCGAAAATTTCGGTCACGTGATCAGCACGAGCTTCCCCGTGGTCCGCCCCCGCGCGATCAGCCGGTGCGCCTCCGCCGCCCGCGCCAGGGGGAACTCGGCTTCGACGTGGACCGTCAACCTGCCCTTGCGCACGAGGTCGGCGAGCGCCACCAGTCCGGCATGGTCCGGCTCCACGAGGAAGTCGCTCGCGCGCACGCCCAGTTCGGCGGCGCGCCGGTTCATCCCCGGCGTCCACGCCGCCTGCCCGCTGACCAGGATTCCGCCCGGCCGCAGGGTTTCCAGCGCACGCAGGCCCGCCTCGCCGCCGAACAACTGGATCACGACGTCGATGTCCCGGACCGCCGTGGCGATATCGGTGGTGGTGTAGTCGATGGCCTCGTCCACCCCCAGCCCGGCCAGAAAGGCGTGCTTCCCGGCGCGGGCGGTGCCGATCACGTGGGCGCCGAAGTGCTTGGCGAGCTGGACGGCCAGGTGCCCGACGCCGCCGGCCGCCCCCGCGACCAGCACCCGGTCGCCCGGCCGCACCCCGGCCACGTCCACGAGCATCTGCCACGCCGTCAACCCGGCCAGCGGCAGGGCCGCGGCTGCGGCGAAGTCCAGTTCCCCGGGCATGGCGGCGAGATGCCGGGCGGGCGCGGTCACGTACTCGGCGTAGGCCCCGGCCGCACGCGGGAACCACGGCATTCCGAACACCCGGTCCCCCGGGCGGAACAAGGTCGTGCCGTAGCCGACGCGCTCCACCACGCCCGCCACGTCCCAGCCGTTGACGAACGGGAGGCTCAGCACGCGGTTGTAGGCCACGCCCTGCCGGGTGTAGGCGTCGACGGGGTTCACCCCGGCCGCGGCGACCTTCACCAGCACCTCACCGAAAACCGGCTCGGGCCGGTCCACTTCGGCCAGTCGCATGGTTTCCGGGCCGCCCCATTCCTCCTGCCGCACCGCTTTCATCCGCTCGGTCATCCCGGTTCCCCTTCCGCTCGGTCCAGCAGTGCGCTCGCCAGTGCGCCGGGTGCGTGCACCAGCACCTGGTGCCCGGCCGCCACCTCGGTCACCGGCCAGCCGAATTCCGCCGCCAGCGCGGCGAACGGCATCGGCCCGCCCGGCACGCACAGCACCGCGGGGGCCGGGATCCGTTCCACGGCACCGGTCAGCCTGGCCGGCTCCGAGAACGTGCGCCGCGGCTGCGGGGTCAGGCGTGGTTCGAGGAACGCGACGTCGGCCGGTTCGGTGAGGCCGAGCTCGGCCGCGGTCGGCGCGGCGATCACCCCGTCCACCGTCGCCGCGTCCACCCAGTCCAGAAAGGACCGCGGTGCCCGGCTGTCCGTCGATTCGCCGTCGTGGCCCGCCCAGGCGTCGACCATGACGATCCGCGCGATCCGGCCCCGGGCGCTCTCCGCCGCCTCGCGCACCACAAAACCGCCGTAGCCGTGCCCCACCAGGACGACGTCGTGCAGGTCCTCGTAGTGCAGCACCGCGACCAGGTCCTCCACGTGCTCCCGCAGCCCGATCTCCGCCACCGGACCGCGGGCGCGTTCGGCGATCCCGCTCAGCGTCGGCGTGAAGACCCCGTGCCCGGACCGCCGCAGCAGTTCCGCCACGCGCCGCCAGGACCAGCCACCCTGCCGGGCCCCGTGGACGAGTACGCAAGTCGCCACCTTGCCTCCTCCGCTCACCCCGAGGGTAAACTTCAAAAACAGGAAGTACAAGGTTCTTGTTTGCGAACTTCAAGGTCGGGAAGCGCGGAGTTTAGGATGAGGAAGTGGACCAGCGGACCTACAACCAGTACTGCGCCGTCGCGCGGACCCTCGACCTGGTCGGGGAGCGGTGGACGCTCCTGCTCGTGCGTGAGCTGCTGACCGGCCCCAAGCGCTTCGGGGACCTGCAGCACAGCCTGCGGGGCCTGGGCACCGGGCTGCTCGCGGCCCGGCTCAAGCACCTGGAACGGGAGGGCCTGGCCCGCCGGACGACCTTGCCGCCACCGGCTCGCACGCCGGCCTATGCGCTGACCGAGGCCGGTCAGGAACTCGGCCCGGCCGTGCTGGCGCTGTCCCGCTGGGGGATGAAGTGGGCGATGGGCGAGCGGCGCGAGACCGAGGTGTTCCACCCCGGCTGGGGACTGCTGGCCATGGAAGCCGCTTTCGACCCGGAAGCCGCCGCGGGCGTGCGGGCGGTCTACGAGTACCGCATCGACGAGGAGGTCTTCCACGTGCGCGTGGAGGACGGCACGGTCGAGGCCGCGCTCGGTCCCGCGCAACGGCCCGACGTGGTGATCGAAACCAGCGGTGACCGCTTCGCCGAACTGGCCGAGGGCCGCTGGCGGCTGACCGACGGCCTCAGGGACGGCACCGCCACCGCGACCGGCGACAAGCAACTGCTGCGGCTGCTGGGCAAGCTGTTCCGCCTGCCCCGGCCCGCCTCCCGCTGACCCCGGTGAAGCCGCAGGGCCGGGAGCGGGTGACCCGTTCCCGGCCCGATCAGCTCCAGCGGGCCTACTCGGCGGCCATCCGTTCCCGCAGGCTGCGGGGGCGCATGTCGGTCCAGACCCGGTCCACGTGGTCCATGCACTCCTGGCGCGTGCCGGTCGTGCCGTCCGGGCGCCAGCCCGCCGGGACCTCCTTGTCCGCCGGCCACAGCGAGTACTGCTCCTCGTCGTTGACCAGGACCTGGAAGGTGGTGTTCTCGTCCATCGTGTTTCCTTTCTCCGGAACTTACCGGCCGGGGGTCTTTTCGAGTTCGTGCGCCGCGAAGCCGCGGAGCGTGCCGCTGAAGGTGGTGAGCAGGGTGACCACCGCGATGGCGGCCGCGCAGGTGAGCACCGCCGGGTGCCCCGGCAGGACTTCGACCAGCCAGCCGCCGAGCGCCGGGCCGAGCGCGGCGGCCAGGCCACCGGTCACCCCGAGCACCCCGCCGAGGCGCCCGCGCAGTTCGTCGGGGGTGGCCAGCAGCTGGTAGGTGCTGATGGTGGTGTTGACCGCCGGGGGCAGGAAGGCGATGGCGGCGAACAGCACGCCCATCAGGTAGCCGCTGTGGATGAACACGGCCAGCGGGGTCAGCGCGGTCAGCGCCCAGAACACCCCGGTGACCAGCACGTACGGGCTCAGCCTGCGGTGCAGCCACGGCGCGGCCAGCGCCCCGAGGATGCCACCGGCGCCCAGCATCGCCGCCATCACGCCGATCTCCCCCGGTGGTACCCCGCGCTGGTTCGCCAGCACGATGATCACCAGGTAGTAGGCGGAGAAGAACAGGTTGAGGCCGACCACGCAGAAGGTGGTCACGCGCAACCGCGGCTGCTGCCACACCCAGCGCAGCCCTTCGGCGATCTCGCGGCCCAGGTGCGCCGGGGGCCGGTCCGCCGGGGCGCGTGCGGGCAGGCGGACGAACAGCAGCGAGACGAACGCGAAGACGTGTGCGATGGCGTCGAAGACGAACGGGACCACCCGGCCGACGGCGAACAGGAAGCCGCCGAGCGCGGTCCCCGAAAGCTGTCCCGCGCTGGTCCTCGCCGCGTTCATCGCCACCGCCGAGGAGACCTGCTCACCGGGGACCAGCCGGGGCAGGCTGGCGTCCTCCGCCGGTTCGAACAGGGCGCGGCACACCCCCATCACCACGGCCACGGCGACCAGCAGCCCGATCCCGGCCACCTGCCACCACAACGCGAGCACGAGCCCCGCCGCCGCCACCGCCTGCGCGGCTTCGCAGCCGAGCATGACCCGCTTGCGGGACCAGCGGTCCACCAGCGCCCCGGCGGGCAGCCCGGCCACCAGCTGGGCGATCGCGACGGCGCCGACGACCAGCCCCGACTGGGCCGCGGACCCGGTGATCGCCAGCACCAGCAGGGGGAAGGCGATCATCGTGGTGCTGAACCCGGCCTCGGAGACGACCTGCCCGGTCCACAGGAGCCGGTAGTCGCGGCCGAGCCGGGTCACGCCCGGTCTCCCCGGCAGTCGGCCGCGATGGCACGCAGCGCGTCGGCGAAGTCGGCGGCCACCGCCGTCACGGTGGTGCGCTCGTGCAGGTCGGGCCGGTAGAACCAGGAGAACTCCAGCCGCCCGTCCCGCACCCCGCCGACCACTTCGAGCACGTGCGGCGGCTGGTTCGCCGGATCCTGCTCACGCCCGATCGGCGCGTGCGCACGCAGGTAGAGCCCGGCCCCGTCGCCGGTGTGGCCACCCTGCCCGAGGTAGTTGAACGCGACCTCCGGCGTCCCGCCGGCCGGGTCGAGGTTCCGGTAGGTCCGCAGCGCGCCGTAGCCGAAACCGTTGCCCGGCACCGCACGCAGCTGCCGCCGGACCGCCTTGACCAGGTCCCGCCACCCCGCGTCCGGGTCGACCGTCAGCGCCACCGGGAACAGCGTGGTGAACCACCCGACCGTCCGGGTCAGGTCGACGCCGTCGAGGATCTCCTCCCGGCCGTGCCCCTCCAGGGCGACCGCGACGGCCTGCGCCCCGCTCCAGCGGGTCAGCGCGCGGGCCAGCGCGGCGAGCAGGACGTCGTTGATCCGCGTGCGGTAGGCGCCGGGGGCGGAGTGCAGCAGCGCGTCGGTGGCCCGTTCGTCCACGGCGACGGTCACCACGTCCGGCGGGCCCGGCGGTGCACCGGTCCGGTCGCGCGGGACCGCGAACCCGGGCAGTTCCCGCGCCCAGTGCGCGGCTTCGGCGTCCAGCCCGCCGCTTTCGGTGAACTCGCGCAGCCGCAGCGCCCAGTCGCGGAAGGAGGTCGTCTTCGGCCCGAGGTCGGCCTTCTCCCCCACCTGGGTCTGCCGGTACGCCCGTTCCAGGTCCTCCAGCAGGATGCCCCACGACACCGCGTCCACGACGAGGTGGTGCGCGGCGAGGAACAGCCGCGGGTTCTCGCCCTCGGCGGGTTCGGTCAGCAGTGCCCGCAGTTGCGGTGGGCGCGCGAGGTCGAAGCTCGCCTGCGCGTCGTCCGCGGCCCGCTCCAGGTCCTCGGCGGGCACCACCGCCAGCGGGACCGCCTGCTCGGCCGGGGCGTTGTCCTGCCGCCACCCGCTGCCGGTCCGCTCGAACCGCAGGCGCAGGGCGTCGTGGTGGGCGACCACGGCGTCGAGCGCCTGCCGCAGCGCTTCCTCCTCCACCGGACCGGCCAGCTCGACCAGCACGGACTGGTTGAAGTGCGCCGGATTGGCCGGGCCGGAGTCGAAGAACCACTGCTGGATCGGGGTCAGCGGTACCGCGCCGACGACGGTTTCGCGCTCGTCGCCGTCGGTGCCGGCCGCGGTGACCACGGTGGCCAGCTCGGCGACCGTCTGGTGCGCGAACAGGTCCCGCGAACGCATCGCCAGACCGGCCTGCCTGGCGCGGTGGACCACCTGGATGCTCAGGATCGAGTCGCCGCCGAGGTCGAAGAAGTTGTCGGTCACGCCGACGCTGTCCAGGCCGAGCACCTCGGCCCACAGCGCGGCCAGCAGCTTCTCCCGGTCCGTGCGCGGGGCCACGTGCTCCGCGGTGACCACCGCCGACGGGTCCGGTTCCGGCAGCGACCCCCGGTCCACCTTGCCGTTCCTGGTCATCGGCACCGCGTCGATGGGCACGAACACCGACGGCACCAGGTAGTCCGGCAGGGTGCCGGTCAGGTACGGGCGCAGTTCCAGCTGCCGGCCCGGCTCGCCGACGACGTAGGCCACCAGCCGGGCGTGGCCACCCGTTTTCCGCGCCACCACCACGGCGTCGCGCACCGCCGGGTGACGCCGCAGCACCGCCTCGATCTCACCGAGTTCGACGCGGAAGCCGCGGATCTTGACCTGTTCGTCGGTGCGCCCGACGAACAGCAGTTCCCCGCCTGCCGTCCAGCGGACCACGTCCCCGGTGCGGTACATCCTGGTGCCGGGGGCACCGAACGGGTCGGCGACGAACCGGTCCGCGGTCAGGCCCGGCCGGCGCAGGTACCCGCGGGCCAGACCGGCACCGGAGACGTACAGCTCGCCGGGGGTCCCGATCGGCACCGGCCGCAGGCCGGCGTCCAGCACGTGCACCGCGGTGTTCGGGATCGGGCCGCCGATGGGCGGGGGGCCGCCGGGGGCGAGCGGGCCGCTCCACGCGGTGACGACCGTGGCCTCGGTCGGCCCGTACGCGTTGATCATCCGGCGGCCGGGTGCCCACCGGCGCACCAGTTCGGCCGGGCACGCGTCCCCGCCGACGAGCACCGTGCGGAAGTCCGGCAACCCGGTCTCGGGCACCGTTTCCAGTGCGACCGGCGGGATCAGCGCGTGCGTGACCCGGTGCCGCCGCAGCACGCCGGCCAGTGCGGTTCCGAGCAGCGGCCCTTCGGGCGGCACGACGAGCGCCGCTCCGGCGGGCAGCGACAGGCACAGTTCCAGGACCGACGCGTCGAAGCTCGGCGAGCTGAACGCCAGGACCCGGTCCCCCGCCCGCACACCGCAGTGCTCGACCACGGCGGCGGAGAACGACGCGATGCCGCGGTGCGGGACGACCACGCCCTTGGGCCGCCCGGTCGAGCCGGAGGTGTAGATGACGTACGCCGGCTGGGCCGGGTCGACCGGCACGCCGAGGTTCGTGTCCTGGTGATCCGCCGCGTCGAGTTCGCGGTCGACCACGAAGATCGGGTCGGCGTCGGCCAGCATGAACTCGATGCGTTCGGCGGGGTAACCGGGGTCGACCGGCAGGAAGGCGGCACCGGTCTTGGCCACGGCCAGTTCGGTCACCACGAGCGCCGTCGACCGCGGCAACCGCACGGCGACGATCCGTTCGGGCGCGGCACCCCGCCGCACGAGCAGCCGGGCCAGCCGGTTCGCCCGCGCGTTCAGCTCGGCGAAGGTGATCGCGCCGTCGTCGGACAGCAGCGCCACCGCGTCGGGTGTGCGGACCGCTTGCGCCTCGACCAGCTGGGCCAGTGACGCGGGCTCGACGGGGCGTGCGGTGTCGTTCCAGGCGCGCAACCGGTCGAGTTCGGCCGCGGGTACCAGCGGCAGGGTGGCCATCGGCCGGTCCGGATCGGTGACCAGTGCGGTCAGCAGCGCACGCAGCCGGGCCGCCAGGCGGTCGATCGTCGCGGCGTCGAACAGGCCGGTGCTGTAGTTGATCGCCCCGTGCAACGCGCCGTCGTCCTCCTCGAACTGCACGAGCAGGTCGAACGGCGCCGACACGGCGGGCAGCGCGACCTCACCGGCCACCAGCGCGCCACCACCGGGCCGGTCGCCGGTGTTCTGCAGCACCACCATGGCCTGGAACAGCGGCGTCCGGCTCGGGTCGCGCACCGGGTCCACCGCGTCCACCACCCGTTCGAACGGCACGTCCTGGTGGGCGAACGCGTCGAGCACGGTTTCCCGGACCTGGGCCAGGAACTGCCGGAACGACCGCCGCCTGTCCACTGTGGAGCGCAGGGTCAGGGTGTTGACGAAGAAGCCGACGAGCCGGTCCAGTTCGGCCCGGTCGCGCCCGGCCGTGACGGTGCCGACGGCGACGTCGTCCTGGCCCGCCCAGTGGGCCAGCAGCACCTGGCACGCGGCGACCAGGGTCATGAACAGGGTGCCGTTCTGGGCCCCGGCCAGTTCCCGCAGCTTCGCCGCGACCCCCGCGGGGACCTCGAAACCCAGCCACTGCCCGTCCGTGGTGCGCTCGGCCGGGCGCGGCCGGTCGGTGGGCAGTTCGAGCGGGGCGAGCCCGGCCAGCCGGTCGCGCCAGTGGTCCAGCAGCCCGGCCACCTCGGCGCTGTCCAGGTGCTCGCGCTGCCACGCCGCGAAGTCCGCGTACTGCACACCCAGCGGGGGCAGTTCGGGTTCCACGCCCTGGCGGTGAGCCGCGTAGCAGGTGTCCAGTTCGGCGGCCAGGACCCCGGCGGACCAGCCGTCGGTGACGATGTGGTGCGCGGCGAGCAGCAGCACGTGCTCGGTGGCCGACCGCCGGTACAGCCGGGCCCGCAGGAGCGGGCCGGTGCGCAGGTCGAACGGCCGCAGCGCCTCCGCGGCCAGTGCGTCCTCGTCGAAGTCCTCGACCACGAGGTCCACCGAGAAGGGTTCGTGCACGTACTGCACACCGCGGCCGTCGACCGCGCCGAACGTGGTGCGCAGGGATTCGTGCCGGGCGACCAGCGTGTCCAGCGCCCGCCGCAGGGCGTCGAGGTCGAGGTCACCGCGCAGCAGCAACGCCGTGGGCGAAAGGTATTCGGTGCCTCCCGGGGAGAACTCGTCGAGGAACCACAGGCGCTGCTGGTTGAACGACAGCGGCAGCGCCCCCTCCCGGGCCACGACCGGGATGGGCTTCGCACTCGCCCGCCGGTCGGGCAGCGCGGCGGCGAAGCCCGCCGGCGTCGGTGCGGTGAACAGCGCTCGCGGGGACACCTCGACCCCGAACTCGGCCCGCACCCGCGAGGTGATCCGCATGCTCAGGATGGAATCGCCACCCAGCTCGAAGAAGTTGTCGGTCACGCCGACCCCGTCCAGGCCGAGCACCTCGGCCCAGATGGCGGCCAGCCGGCGTTCGGTGCCGGTGCGCGGTGCCACGTACTCGGCGGTGGTGTCCCGGCCGGGGGCGGGCAGCGCGCGCCGGTCGAGCTTTCCGTTGCGGGTCAGCGGAAGCGCGTCGAGGGTGACGAACGCCGTCGGCACGAGGTGGTCCGGGAGGCGCTCCCGCAGCCAGGCACGCAGCCCTTCGCTGTCCCCGACGACGTAGGCGACCAGCCTGCCGTCGCGGGCGGCCACCGTGGTGTCGGTGACCGCCGGGTGCTGCCGCAGCACGGTTTCCACCTCGCCGGGCTCCACCCGGAACCCGCGGATCTTGACCTGGTCGTCCACGCGGCCGAGGTAGTCCAGCCGCCCGTCCTCGGTCCAGCGGACGCGGTCACCCGTCCGGTACAGACGGCTTCCCGGCGGCCCGAACGGATTCGCCACGAACACGGTCGCGGTCAGGCCCGGCCGTCCGAGGTAACCCCGCGCCAGCTGGACACCGGCGAGGAACAACTCGCCCGGCATCCCGACCGGCACCGGCTCACCGGCCGGGTCCAGCACGTACGCCCGCAGGTTGGCCAGTGGCCGCCCGATCAGCGGCCGGTCCCCGGTCACCGGCGTGTGGACGGAGTCGACGGTCACCTCGGTGGGGCCGTAGTAGTTGTGGCAGGTGACCCCGGAGGCGGCCAGTTCCCGCCAGAGCGCCTCGCCGGTCGCCTCGCCGCCGACGAGCACGGTGCCGGGCCGGGCCGGGCCGGACAGCAGCCCGGCCGCGAGGAGTTGCTGCAGGTGCGACGGGGTCAGGTCGATCAGGTCGATCCGCTGGTCGCGGAGGTAGCGCACGGTGGCACCGGGATCGAGCCGGGTGTCCTCGTCGAGCACGTGCAGCTCGTGCCCGTCGATCAGCGCGAGCAGCCCTTCCCACGAGGTGTCGAACGACAGCGAGGCGGTGAGCCCGACGCGCTTCCGTGGTGGGCCGAGGAAAACGCGGCGGTGCGCGGCGAGCATGTTCACCAGGCCGCCGTGGTCGACGACAACACCCTTCGGCGTGCCCGTCGAACCCGAGGTGTAGATGACGTAGGCGGCCGAGTCGGCACGCGGCCGCCGCGCCTCCGGCACGGTGGCCGCCGGTGGTTCCAGTTCCCGGCCCAGCACGACCACCGGGCGCGCGTCGCCGAGCAGGAAGCGCACGCGTTCCTCCGGCAGGCCCGTGTCGATCGGCAGGTAGACCGCGCCCGCCTTGAAGATGGCGAGGATCGCGATCACGGCTTCGGCCGAGCGCGGCAGCAGCACCGCCACGACCCGTTCCGGCCCGGCCCCGCGCGCGAGGAGGTCCTGCGCGAGCCGCGTGGCACGCGCGTCGACCTCGGCGAAGTCGAGCACCGTGTCCCCGCAGACGAGCGCGGTCTCGTGCGGAATCCGGGCGGCGGTCGCCTCGAACACGTCCAGGACCGTGCCCGCCGGGACCTCGATCGGCTCACCGGTGCCCAGTTCCAGCAGGTCCTGCCGTTCCTCCGGGGTCAGCGGCGACAGCGCGTCGAGGCGGCAGCCCGGGTCGGCGGCGAACGCGCGCACGAGTGCGGCGAGCTGACCGGCCAGCCTGCGAGCCGTGGCCGGGTCGAACAGCTTCGGGTCGTAGGACAGTTCCAGCCCGAGCCGGTCGTGCAGGTAGGCGGTGAGGTTCAGTGGATAGCTGGTGGTGTCCAGCGAGTCGGACTCCAGCACGCGCACGCCGTCCTCGCCGCTGTCCTCGATCGGGTAGTTCTCGAACACCACGACGCTGTCGAACAGCGAGGTGCCCGCCGGCACGTCCGCGAACTGCCCCAGCCTGGACAGCGCGAGGAAGTCGTGGCGGCGCGCCTCGGCCTGGGCCGACTGCAGCTCCCGCAGCCACTGGCCCACCGCCTGCCCACTTCGGACTTCGACCCGGGTGGGCACGGTGTTGATGAACATGCCGATCATCGACTCGACCCCGGCCAGTTCCTCCGGGCGGCCGGACACGGTGGTGCCGAACAGGACGTCGGACTCCCCGCTGTGGCGCGCGAGCAGCAGCGCCCACGCGCCCTGCACGACGGAGTTGACCGTGAGCGCGGCCCCCTTCGCCGCCTCGTGCACCCGCGCGGAGTCCTCCGGGGACAGCTCGACCAGCACCGCTTCCGCGGATTCGGCGCGGTGGGCCTCCTGCGGCCTGCGGTCGTAGGGCAGCGGGGTGGGGGTGGTGAACCCGTCCAGCACGCGCCGCCAGAACCGCTCGGCCCCGGCGTGGTCCTGGTCGGCGAGCCAGGCCAGGTAGTCGCGGAAGGGTCGCCGGGGCACCAGCCGCGCGGCCCGGCCGCCGACGATCGCCGCGTACTGCTCGCAGACCTCACCGAAGACCTGCGCGGTGCTCCAGCCGTCCAGCAGCACGTGGTGCGAGGTCCACAGCAGCTGCACCTCGTCGTCGGTGAGCCTGCCGATGGCCAGGCGCATCAGCGGCGGCTCGGTCAGGTCCATGCCCGCCGCCAGGTCGGCGGCCATCAGCGCGGCCAGTTCCGCCCGCTGCCCGGCCGCGTCGAGCCCGCGCCAGTCGTACTGCCCGATCGGCACGCGCACGTCGTGGTGCACCCGCTGGACCGGCTGCTCGACGCCCTCCCACACGGTGCTCGTGCGCAGGATCGGCGTGCGGTCGACGACGCGCTGCCACGCCTCGGCGAGCGCACGCGGATCACGCACCCCGGCCAGCCGCAGCCGGAACTGGTCGAAGTAGGCGTTCGAACCGTGGTCGACCAGGCTGTGGAAGACCATGCCCGCCTGCAGGGGCGTGAGCGGGTAGATGTCCTCGACGGTCCGGCCGTCCCCGGCCAGCCGGTCGACGCCGGCCTGGTCGAGGCGCGCCAGCGGGAAGTCCGACGGCGTGCGCCCGCCCGCCCCGGCGCAGTGCTCGACGATGCCGCGCAGCGCGTCGAGCATCGCTTCGGCCAGCGCCTCGATCGTGGCCCGCTCGTGCACCTCGGCGGAGTACTCCCAGCTCAGGTGCAGCCTGCCGCCTTCGACGACGCCGACGACGTCGAGCAGGTACGGCCGGGTGCTCTCCGGGTCCAGGTCGTGCCCGAGTTCCTCACCGCGGCCCCGGTACCAGCCTTCGCCGGGCGCGCCGACGTCCCAGCGGCCGTGGTAGTTGAAGGAGATCCGCGGCGCGGGGTCCTCGCGCAGCGCGGCACCCGGTGCGTCCGGCCGGCTCAGGCTGCGCAGGGCTTCGTAACCGGCGCCCTTGTCCGGCACGGCACGCAACTGCTCCTTGACCGACTTGAGGACTTCGCCCCAGTCCCCGTCCGGCACCGTCAGCGCGAGCGGGTACTGGGCGGTGAACCAGCCGATCGTGCGGGACAGGTCCAGCGGGCCGGTGAGCTCTTCACGGCCGTGGCCTTCCATCGCGACGAGCACGCGAGACCGGCCCGTCCAGCCGGCGAGCACCCGGCCGAGCGCGCTGAGCAGGACGTCGTTGACCTCGGTCCGGTAGGCCGGTGGCACGTCCTGCAGCAGCGCGGCGGTCTCGGCCCGGCCGAGGGACGCCGAGACCACGCGCGCCGTTTTCGCCGCGTTGTGGCCGGGGCGGTCGAACGGGATTTCCGGACGTGCCTCGCGGAGTGCGGTCTTCCAGTACTCCACCTGCTCGTCGAGGCGCCCCGTTTTCACGTGCTCGTCCAGTGAACGCGCCCAGTGCGTGAACGACGTGCCCACCGGGGCGGGCTGCTCGCCGTGGTAGGCGCGCTCCAGGTCGGCCAGCAGCACGCGCCACGACACCCCGTCCATGACCAGGTGGTGCGCGGTGAGGAAGAGCTGGGGCGGGCGGCCGGCGAAGGTGAACAGCACCGCACGCCACACCGGGCCGCCGACGATGTCGAGCGATTCCTGCGCCCGCAGCGCCTCGGCGTGCAGAGCCGCGCTCACGTCGTCCGCATCGGACAGATCGACCTGGCGGAGCAGGGTGGCGGACTCCCGGCCGGCCGGTTCCTGCTGCCAGCCGCCGCCGGTGGCGGAGAATCGCATGCGCAGTGCGTCGTGCCGCTCCGCGACACGGTACAGCGCCGCGTGCAGCGCTGGTACGTCCACCGAGGACAGTATGAGGTGGACGGACATGGTCAGCCGCCACGGCCGGTCGAGCCGCTCGAACAGCCAGGACTGGATCGGCCCGAGCGGCGCCGGCCCGGCGGGTTCCACCGGCGCGGGTGCCGCGGGCTGGGCGGCGGTGACCACGCGGGCCAGTTCGGCGACGGTCTGGTGCTGGAAGAGGTCCTTCGACGACAGCGTCAACCCCGCCTGCCGGGCGCGGGCGACGACCTGGATGCTGAGGATCGAGTCACCGCCGAGGCCGAAGAAGTTGTCCTCGACGCTGACCCGGTCGAGCCCGAGCACCGCCGACCACACCTCGGCGAGGGCGGTTTCGACGTCCGTGCGCGGGGCCACGTAACGGGTTTCCGGCCGGGCACCGGGTTCGGGGAGCGCCCGGTGGTCGAGCTTGCCGTTGGCGTTGAGCGGCAGTTCCTCCAGCGGCACGAACATCGCGGGGATCATGTGCGACGGCAGCGAAGCGGCGAGGAACTCGCGCAGCGCGGTGGTGCCCGGCACGGCTCCGGTCAGGTACGCCACGAGGCGCCGCGCGTCGCCGGTCCCGTGGGCCACGACGGCGGCCCCGGTGAGGTCGGGGTGCGCGATCAGCGCGGCCTCCACCTCACCCGGTTCGATCCGGAAACCGCGGATCTTGAGCTGCTGGTCGGCGCGGCCGCGGTACTCCAGCTCACCGCCCGCGGTCCACCGCAGCAGGTCGCCGGTGCGGTACATCAGGGTGCCCGCCGCGCCGAACGGGTCGGCGACGAACCGCGACGCGGTCAGCCCCGGCCGGTTCAGGTAGCCGCGTGCCAGGCCCGCGCCCGCCACGTACAGCTCACCGGTCACCCCGGGCGGAACCGGCTCGAGATCGGTGTCCAGGACGTAGGCGCGCAGGTCCGGGATCGGCACGCCGACGGTGCCGGTGCCGCTGCCGTCGAGGACCCGGTGGGTCACGTGCACCGTGGTCTCGGTGATGCCGTACATGTTCACCAGCCGCGGGCCGTCCGGGTGGCGCCGCAGCCACCCGGTGAGCCGGGACGGGTCCAGCGCCTCCCCGCCGAAGATCACGTACCGCAGGCTCAACGGCGGGGACGGCAGGGCGCTGAGCTGGTAGAACGCCGACGGGGTCTGGTTGAGCACGGTCACCCGCTGCTCGGCCAGCAGGGCGAGGAAGTGCTCCGGTGAGCGGGTGACCTCCTGCGGCACGACCACCAGCCTGCCGCCGTGCAGCAGCGCGCCCCACAGCTCCCACACCGAGAAGTCGAAGGCGTAGGAGTGGAACAGCGTCCACACGTCCTGCTCGCCGAAGCCGAACCAGGGTTCGGTGGCGGAGAACAGCCGGGTCACGTTCGCGTGCGGGATCAGCACGCCCTTGGGCACCCCGGTGGACCCGGAGGTGTAGATGACGTAGGCGGTGTTGCCCGGCGCGGCCCGCACCCCGGGATCGGTGTCCGGCCACTGCCCGGCGGCCACCTCGTCGACGACGCACACCGGGCGCGCGTCGGCCAGCGTCGCCTCGATCCGCGCCGCCGGGTAGGCGGGGTCGATCGGCAGGTACCCGGCGCCCGTCTTGAGCACCGCGAGCACCGCCACCACGAGGTCGGCCGAGCGGGGCAGCCGCAGGGCGACCAGCCGTTCCGGGGCCGCGCCCTCGGCGATCAGCCGGTGGGCGAGGCGGTTGGCGCGCCGGTCCAGCTCGCGGTAGGTCAGCTCGGTGGTCCCGCTGGTCACGGCGATCGCGTCCGGAGCAGCCGCCACGCGCTCGGCGAACAGCTCGGTCAGGGTCGGCGCGGGCTGGGGCGCGGCGGTGCCGTTCCACTGCTTCACCACGAGCTCGCGTTCGGCGGCGGTGATCCAGGGAAGCCGGCTCAGCGGCCGCTCCGGGTCGGCCGCGATGCCGTCGAGCAGGGTGGTCAGCCAGCCGGTGAGCCGCTCGACGGTGGCGGTGTCGAACAGGTCGGTGTTGTAGTTGACCAGGGCGTCGAGCCGCCCGCCGGTCTCCTGGAAGTGGATCGTCAGGTCGAACCCGGCGGTCACCACCGGCGGTGCCAATTCCTCGGCGGTGAGCCCCGGCATCACCGGCCGGGCGTCCGGGGTGTTGTGCAGCACGACCAGCACCTGGCACAGCGGGGTGCGGCTGGTGTCGCGTTCGGGCTGCAGGTCGTCGACGATGCGGTCGAACGGGACGTCCTGGTGGGCGAACGCGTCGAGCACGGTGTCGCGCACTTCACCGAGGAAGTCGCCGAAACCGCTTCGGAGGTCCACTGTGGACCGGATGACCAGCGTGTTGACGAAGAAGCCGATCAGGTCCTCCAGTTCGGTGCGTTCGCGCCCGGAGACGACGGTGCCCACGGCCACGTCGCGCTGCCCGGACCACCGGGCGAACAGCAGCTGGCAGGCCGCGAGCAGCGTCATGAACAGGGTGCCGCCGTGCCGGTGGGACAGCTCCTTGAGCCGCGCGGCGGTGCCCGCCGGAACGCTGAACGCGTGCAGCGCGCCGTTGGTGCTGCGGACCGCCGGACGCGGGCGGTCGGTGGGCAGGTCCAGCACCGGCACGCCGTCGAGCCGGTGCCGCCAGTAGCTGAGCTGCTCGTCGAGTTCGCTGCCTTCGAGCCGCTGCCGCTGCCAGACCGCGTAGTCGGCGTAGTGCACGGGCAGCGCGGGCAGCACCGGCTCGTCTCCGCGGGTGAAGGCCGCGTACAGGGCGGCCAGTTCACGCAGCAGCACACCCGTCGACCAGCCGTCGGTGACGATGTGGTGCAGCACCAGGCTGAGCACGTGGTCGCCGGGGGCGAGCCGGGTGAGCGCGAGCCGCAGCAGCGGGCTGGTGTGCAGGTCCACCGGACCCGAGGCGCCGGCCAGCGCGGTGGCCAGGTCGCCGTCGGTGACGGGGACCTCGACGGCGTAGGGCGGGTGCACGACCTGCACCCCGTGGCCGTCGACGGTGGCGAAGGTGGTGCGCAGGGACTCGTGCCGCGCCACCAGCGCGGTGAGGGCCCGGTTCAGCGCACCGGTGTCCAGCTCACCACGCAGGCGCAGCACGGTCGGTGAGACGTACTCGGTGCTGCCCGGTTCGAACTCGTTGAGGAACCAGAGCCGTTGCTGGGCGAAGGAAAGCGGCGCTTCGAGTCGGCCGCCGTCGCGGGGCAGCACGGAAATCGCCGTGCGCGACGCCGCCGCGTCGGGCAGCCCGGCGGCGAGCTGGGCCGGGGTCGGCGCGGTGAAGACGAGACGGGCGGGCACGTCGGCGCCGAGCGCGTCCCGCAGGCGCGCGACCACGCGGATGCCGAGCAGGGAATCGCCGCCGAGGTCGAAGAAGTTGTCCTCCACCCCGACGCGCTCGACGCCGAGCACCTCGGCCCAGACGTCGGTCACCAGCTGCTCGCGCTCGTCGCGGGGGGCCACGTACCGGGCGGAGGCGGCCGGTCCGGGTTCGGGCAGGGCACGCCGGTCCAGTTTGCCGTGCCGGGTCAGCGGCAGCCGGTCGAGCGCGACGAAGGCCGACGGCACGAGGTGGGCGGGCAGGGTTCCGGTCAGCGCGGCACGCAGTGCGGCGGGGTCCGCGCCGCCGACGACGTAGGCGACCAGCCTGCCGTCACGGGCGGCCACGGCGGCGTCGGTGACACCGCGCTGGCCCCGGAGCGCGGCTTCGACCTCACCCGGTTCGATGCGGAACCCGCGGACCTTCACCTGCTCGTCGGTGCGGCCGAGGTGCTCCAGCTGCCCGTCTGCGGTCCAGCGGACCCGGTCGCCGGTGCGGTACAGCCTCGCGCCGGGCGCGCCGAACGGGTCGGCGGTGAACCGGTCCGCGGTCAGGCCGGGGCGGCCGAGGTAACCGCGGGCGAGCTGGGCCCCGGCCAGGCACAGCTCCCCCGGCAGGCCGGGCGGCACCAGGCGCAGCTCCTCGTCGAGCACGTAGGCGGTCACGCCACCCAGCGGGCGGCCGATCCGCGGCCGGTCACCGGTCACCGGGGCGCGGGTGGCGTCCACAGTGGATTCGGTGGGCCCGTAGTAGTTGTGCGCCGCGGTACCGGCGGCGGCCAGCTCGCGCCACAGGTCCGCGTCCAGCGGCTCACCGCCGACCATCAGCGAGCGCGGGCGGTGGGCGCCGGACAGGAGTCCGGCGGGCAGCAGCTGCCGCAGGTAGGACGGCGTGACGTCGAGGAAGTCGATGCGCTGCTCGCGTACGTAGCGGGTCAGCGCGGCCGGATCGAGGCGGGTTTCGTCGCCGATCAGGTGCAGTTCGTGCCCGTCGGCCAGCAGCACCGGGCCTTCCCACGAGGTGTCGAACGACAGGGTGGCGGTGAGCGCGACGCGCAGCCGGTCGCGGCCGAACACCTCGCGGTGGTTGGCGAGCAGGTTCACCAGTGCCGCGTGCTCGACCACCACCCCCTTCGGCGTCCCGGTGGAACCGGAGGTGTGGATGAGGTAGGCGGCGTCCGACGGGTGCGGCCCGGCGGGACGCGCGCCACCTGCCGTCACGGTGGTGTCGTCCAGCACCAGGTGCGCGTCTTCCAGCAGGATCCGGATGCGGTCCGCGGGCAGTCCCGGATCGACCGACAGGTGAGCCGCACCGGCCTTGAGCACGGCGAACAGCGCGACGATCGCCTCGGCGGTGCGGGGCAGCAGCACCGCGACGACCCGGTCCGGGCCCGCACCACGGGCGGCCAGCTCCGCGGCGAGGGCGTCGGTGCGCGCGGCCAGTTCGGCGAAGGTGAGCCGGGTGCCACCGCAGACCAGCGCGGTGGCACCCGGCCGCGTTCTGGCCTGGTGGTCGAGCAGGTCCACGATGGTCCCGCCGGGCACGTCCAGGGTGCTGCGCCCCCACGCCAGCAGCTGCCGCTCGTCCGCGGCGGAGGGCGGTGCGAGGTCGGCGATCCGCCGGGACGGGTCGGCCGCGATGCCGGCGAGCAGCCGCCGCAGGGCCTCGACCAGCCGGTCGATCGTCGCCTGCTCGAACAGTTCGGTGCTGTACTCGACCAGCCCGGCCAGCTCGCCGCCGGATTCCTCGAACTCCACGGTGAGGTCGAAGTTGGCCGAATCACGCGCGACCGGAGCCGGTTCCACCGCGAGCCCGGGCAGCGACGGACCACCGCCGGTCGCGGTGTGCAGCAGCACCATGACGTCGAACAGCGGGTTGCGTCCGGGGTCGCGCCCGGCCTGCACGGCGTCGACCAGTTCGTCGAAGGGCACGTCGTCGTGGGCGAAGGCGTCCAGCACGGTCTGCCGCGCACCGGCCAGGTGCTCGGTGAACGGCGCCCGCTGGTCCACGGGCGAGCGCAGCACGACGGTGTTGACGAAGAACCCGACGACGCGCTGCAGCTCCGGGCGGTCACGGCCCTGCACGACGGTGCCGAGCGCGATGTCCTCCTGCCCGGTGTACCGCGCGAACAGCGCCTGGCAGGCGGCCACCAGCACGGTGAACAGCGTGGTCTCCGACGTCCGCGCCAGCTCCGCCAGCCCGCGGGCGACGCCGGCGGGCACGGTGAACTCGGTGACGGCCCCGGCGGTGCCGCGGGCCGCCGGGCGGGGCCGGTCGGTGGGCAGCTCCAGCGGTTCGATCCCGGCGAGCTGCCGCTTCCAGTGCTCCAGCCCCGCCTTCCGGGTCGGGCGACCGTGCTGCCAGGCGGCGAAGTCGGCGTACTGCAGCGGCAACGGCGGCAGGGCGGCGTGCTCGCCGTCGCGGTAGAGCAGGCCCAGTTCCTCGGTGAGCACGCCCATCGACGCGCCGTCGGTGGCGATGTGGTGCACGCTCACCAGCAGCACGTGCTCGGCCGGGCCGAGGCGGGCGAGCAGCGCCCGCAGCAGCGGCCCGCGGGTGAGGTCGAAGGGCCGCGCGTACTCGGCTCCCAGCACCGCGTCCAGGTCTTCGGCCGCGACGTCGACGACCGGCAGCGCCACCTCGTACGGCGGCCCGACGAGCTGCACGGGCTCCCCGCCTGCCTCGTCGAAGGTGGTGCGCAGGGGTTCGTGCCGCGCGACCAGCGCACGCAGCGCAGCCGCCAGTGCCGCGGTGTCCAGTTCGCCGCGCAGCCGCAACGCGAACGCGCTGTTGTACTCCGGGTCGTCCGGCCGCAGCCGGGCGAGGAACCACAGCCGTCGCTGGGCGGCGGACAGCGGCAGCGGGCGGGAACGGTCGGCGGCCGGGATCTCCGGTGCCGCGCCCGCCGTTCCCGCCATCCGCGCCCGCAGCACGTCCCGCAGGTGGGCGGGCAAGGCCGCGATGCGGTCCTGTCTGGAGGAGGTCATGGTGTGCGTCCTCACGATTCCTGGTCGGAGGCGAGGCTTTCGAGCTCGCCGAGGATGAGTTCTTCGACTGTTCCGGCGAGCCCGGCGACGGTGCGCGCGGTGAGCACGTCGGCCGGGGTGATCCGCACGGTGAACAGGGCGCTGGCCTTGGCCGCGATGTGCAGGCCCTTCAGCGAATCGCCGCCGAGGGCGAAGAAGCTGTCTTCGGCGCCGATGGGGGTCACGCCGAGCACGTCGGCCCAGATCGCCGCGAGCGCCCGTTCGGTGTCGGTCTCCGGCTCGACGTGCCCGGTCTCCGGCACGACGGGCGCGGGCAGCGCTCGCCGGTCCAGCTTCCCGTTGGCGCTCAGCGGAAGCCGGTCCATCGCGACGAACGCGGACGGCACCAGGTAGTCCGGCAGTTCCCCGGCCAGGAACGCGCGGAGCGCGGCTTCGCCGGTGCCCGAGACGACGTAGGCCACCAGCTGCTTGACCCCCGGCTGGTCCTCGCGCACCACGACCGCGGCCTGCCTCACCTGCGGGTGCCGGGCCAGCACGGCTTCGACTTCACCGGGCTCGACCCGGAACCCGCGCAGCTTGACCTGGTCGTCGGCGCGGCCGAGGAATTCGAGGGTGCCCTCGCCGGTCCACCGCACGATGTCACCGGTGCGGTACATCCTCCCACCCGTCACCCGGCCACCACCCCCGGAGGAGGCGCTTCGCGCCACAGCATCGTCTGTCCCAGTGGGATCGGCGAGGAACCGGTCGGCGGTCAGCCCGGGGCGGTCCCGGTACCCCCGCGCCAGTCCGGCACCGGCGAGGTACAGCTCACCGGGCACACCCGGCGGCACCGGGCGCAGCTCGGCGTCCAGCACGCGGGCCCGCATCCCGTCCAGCGGCCTGCCGATCGGGATCCGGTCCGGCACGGTGACGTCCATGGCGTCCATGGCGTCCATGGCGTGCGCGGTGGCGAAGGTGGTCGTCTCGGTCGGCCCGTAACCGTCGACGACCCGCAGTCCGGGGCAGGCGTCGAGCACCCGCCGCACCGCGGCCGCCGGCACGACGTCCCCGCCCGTCCACACCTCACGCAGACCGGCGAAGCAGTCCGGCGCTTCCTGGGCCAGCACCCGGAACAGGCCCGCGGTGCACCACATCGCGGTCAGGCCGTGCCCGCGGACCAGTTCCCGCACCGCCACCGCGTCGAGGTCGGCGTCCGGCGCGGCGACCACCCGGCCGCCGGTGAGCAGCGGCACCCACAGCTCGTAGGTGGTCGCGTCGAACGCCAGCGGCGAGTGCAGCAGCACCCGGTCGTGCGCACCACCGCGGAACCGGGTGTCCGCGGCCAGTGCGGCGACGTCGCGGTGGCGGACGGCGACCCCCTTGGGCTTCCCGGTGGAACCGGAGGTGTGCATGACGTACGCCAGCTGCTCGGGATCGACGGCGACCGCGGGATCACCGTCGGGCTCGTCGGCCACGGAGGACATCAGGATGGTGCCGGCGAAGGGCTGCTCCACCTCGGCCACGACGAACCGGACGCCGTCGAGCAGCGACCGCTGCCGTTCGGCCGGGGCGCGGGTGTCCAGCGGGAGGTAGGCGCCACCCGCCTTGACCACGGCCAGTTCGGCCACCACCGCACCGGCCCGGCCGACGGCGAGGCCGACCGGTTCCTCCGGCCGCAGCCCGAGCCCGACCAGCCGGTTGGCCAGCCGGTTGGCCCGGCGGTCCAGCTCGGCGTAGGTGAGCTCCTCACCGTCGAGCACGGCCGCGACCGCGTCCGGGCGGGCCCGGACCTGGTCGGCGAACAACCCGGGCAGCGAACGCGCCGGGGGTGCCGCGGTGGTCCCGGTCCACTGCCGCAGCAGCCGGTCCTCGGCCGGGGTGCTCATCGGGACCGCGCCGAGCACCCGGTCGCCGTCGGCGGTCAGCTCGGCCAGCAGGGTCAGCAGGTGCCCGCCGAGCCGTTCGGCCGTCGCGGCGTCGAACAGGGCCGGGTCGTAACCCAGGTCGACCGTCAGCTCGGGGCCCGGCGAGGCGACCACGGTGATCGGGAAGTTCGTCGTCTCCCGTGCCGACAGCTCGCGCACGGTCAGGCCGTGCGCGGCCTCGGCGGCGGTGATCGGGTAGTTCTCGAACACCACCAGGCTCTGGCACAGGTCCACCCCCTCGGGCAGCCCGGCCCAGCGCTGCACCTTGGCCAGCGGCAGGTGGCCGTGCCGGCGGGCCAGCGCCTGCGCGGCCTGGAGCCCGGCCAGCCAGTCGGCCACCCGGGCCGCCCGGTCCGGGGCGACCCGGACCGGCAGCGTGTTGATGAAGATGCCGGTGATGTCGTCCACCCCGGGCACCTCGGCCGGGCGACCGGAGACGGTCGAGCCGAACACCACGTCCTCGTGCCCGCTGTAGCGGGACAGCAGCAGTGCCCACGCGCCCTGCAGCACGGCGTTGTGGGTCAGGCCGTGCCGTCTGACGAACGCGTCGAGGCGGGCGGTCGCGGTTCCGTCCAGCCGCAGCGGCAGCCAGTCGGCCGAGCACGCGGTGTGCCCGGCGGCCGGGGCCCGGTCGCCGGGAACCGGCGTGGGGGCGTCGATCCCGGCGAGCGCGGCACGCCAGAAGCGTTCGGCCTCGGCGGGATCCTGCCCGGCGAGCCAGGCCAGGTAGTCGCGGAACGGCGGCCGGGCGGGCAGCGGCTGACCGGCGTAGGCGGCGCAGACGTCGGAGAGCACCTGGAAGACGCTCCAGCCGTCGAGCAGCACGTGGTGGAAGGTCCACAGCACCTGGACCTCCGTGGCCGACACCCGCGCCAGCACGACGCGCATCAGCGGCGCCGCCGTCAGGTCGAGGCCCTGGCCGCGGTCCTCGGCCAGCAGCTGCCGCAACCGCTCGTCCCGGTCGGCGCACCCGGTCCAGTCGAGGTGGCGGACCGGCAGCCGGGCCGCGCGGTGCACGAGCTGCACCGGCTCGTCGACCCCGGTCCAGACGAACCAGGTGCGCAGGACGGGGTTCCGGTCGACGACCAGCTGCCACGCTTCGGCGAGCCGGTGCGGGTCGGTGACCCCGTCGAGCACGAACGTGGCCTGCTCGACGTACATGCCCTGGCCGGTCTGCGAAAGCCCGTGGAAGACCATGCCGCCCTGCATCGGCGTGAGCGGGTAGATGTCCTCCACGTCCGGACCGGCCAGCACGTCCACCGTGGCCTGGTCGAGGTTGACCAGCGGGAAGTCCGACGGCGTGCGGCCACCGGCGCCCGGCTGGGCGCAGTGCTCGATGATCTCCCGCAGGGCGGCGACCATCCGGTCGGCCAGCTTCTCGACGGTGCCGCGGTCGTGCCGTCCGGTGGCGTGGCTCCAGGTCAGCTCCAGCGTTCCGGCCACGACCCGGCCGACGACGTCGAGGTCGTGGGCCCTGGGGGCTTCGGGGTCGACGTCGGCAGCCAGCCCTTCGGACCGGAACAAGCCGTCGCCGGGTTCCTCGAACTGGCCGAGGTAGTTGAAGCTGACCTGCGGATCGATGACCGGCGCCGCACCGGTCAAATACCGCAGCGCCCCATACCCGACGCCACGCCGCGGCACCCCCCGCAACCGCTCCTTCACCACCTTGAGCGCAGCACCCCAATCCTCAGGCACCTCCAGCGCCACCGGGAAGATCGTGGTGAACCAGCCAACCGTACGAGACAGATCGACCCCGCCGAACAACTCCTCACGACCGTGCCCCTCGACATCGACCACCGGCACGACACCGGCCCACTCCCCCAGCACCCGGCCCAGCGCAGCCAGCAACACATCGTTGACCTGAGTCCGGTACACCCCCGGAACCTCCCGCAGCAACGCCCGCGTCTCCTCGGCGGTGAGCCGGGTGGTCACCTCGCCGGTGTCCGCGATCGTGGCGGGCCCGGTGCCGTCGGCGGGCAGCGGCCGCACGGGCGGCAGGCTGCGCCAGTGGTCCAGTTCGTCGTCGAAACCACCGGCGGCGGCGTGCTCGGCCAGCTGCCGCGCCCACACCAGGTAGGCGGTCGTCTTCGGTTCGAGCTCCCCGCCGCGGTAGGCGGTTTCCAGGTCGTCGAGCAGGATCCGCCACGACACCCCGTCGACGACCAGGTGGTGCGCGGCGAGCAGCAGCCGCCGACCGTCGAGCACGGCCGCCAGCAGCGGCCCGTGTTCCGGGTCGAAGGCGACATCGGCGACATCACCAACCAGCAGCTCGACCGGCGTGACCGCGTCGCCGTGCTGCAGGTCATCGGTGCGCGGGAACCGGAGCCGGAGGGCGTCGTGGTGGGCCCAGACGGCCGCCAGCGCGCGGCGCAGCGCCGCTTCGTCGACGTCCTCGGTGAATTCGAGCACCACCCGCTGGTCGAACCGCTGTGGCTGGGTTTCGCGGTACCAGCGCTGGATCGGGGTGAGCGGTGCCGTTCCGGTGACCGGGCCCTGGTCCGCGGACGTGCCGGTCGCCGTGCCCGCGTGGGCAGCCAGTGCGGCGAGCGTCGGGTGCCGGAACACGTCGTGGGGCAACAGGGTCAGCCCGGCCCGGCGGGCCCGGGACACGACCTGGATGCTCAGGATCGAGTCACCGCCGAGGGCGAAGAAGTTCGCTTCCGCGCCGATGTCCCCGACGTGGAGCACCTCCGCCCAGATCGCGGCCATGGTCCGCTCGGCTTCGGTGGTCAGCGCCGTTCTGGCACCGGTCGCGCCGAAGTCGGGGGCGGGCAGCGCGTGCCGGTCGAGCTTTCCGTTGACGGTCAGGGGGAAGCGGTCGAGCCGGACGAAGGCGGCGGGCACCATGTAGTCCGGCAGCGTGCGGCCGAGGAATTCGGCGAGGTCATCGGCGTCCCCGGTGTGGTAGGCGACGAGCCGCTTGATGCCGTGGTCCTGCCTGGCGAGCACCGCGACCTGGCCGACCCCGGGGTGCGCGGCCAGCGCGGCCTCGATCTCCCCCGGCTCGATCCGGAACCCGCGGACCTTGACCTGCTCGTCGGCGCGGCCGGTGTACTCCAGTTCCCCCCGCGAGTTCCACCGGACGAGGTCACCGGTGCGATACATCTTCCCGCCCGGCGGCCCGAACGGATCGGCCCGGAACCGGTCCGCGGTCAGGCCGGGGTCGCCGTGGTAACCGCGGGCCAGTCCCGCCCCGGCCAGGTACAGCTCTCCCGGCGCACCCGGTGGCACGGGGCGCAGGTCGGCGTCGAGCACGTAGGCACGCATGTTGTCCAGGGGCTTCCCGATCGGAACGGCCTCGGGAACCGCGCCGGAGATCGGGTGTGAAGTGGCGAAGGTGGTGGTCTCGGTGGGGCCGTAGCCGTCGACGACGGTGGTACCGGGACAGGCGTCCACCACCCGCCGCACAGCCGCCGCCGGGACCGCGTCGCCCCCGGCCCAGACCTCGCGCATACCGCGGAAGGTTTCCGGGGCTTCCTGCGCGATCAGGCGGAACAGGCCGGCGGTGACGAACGCGCCGTCCACCCGGTGCCCGGCGATGACGCGGCCGAGGGTGTCCACGTCGAGGTCGCCGGGTGGGGCGAGCACGACCGTGCCGCCGTTGAGCAACGGCACCCACAGCTCGTAGGTCGAGGCGTCGAAGGCCGGGGACGCGTGCATCAGCACCCGCCGATGCGCGGTGAACCGCCGGTCGGCCGCCAGCGCCACGACGTCGCGCTGGCGCACCGCCACGCCCTTCGGCTTGCCCGTCGAACCGGAGGTGTACATCACGTACGCGAGGTTGTCCGGATCGGCTTCGCCGACCGGCGCGCCGGGCCCCGGCTCGCCGGGCACGACCACGGGTCCGCTGTGGAGCGACCTGGCGAGGTCGGCCCGGCCCTCGTCGGTGATCAGGATCGGCACACCGGACAGCAGGGTCTTCAGCCGCGGCCCGGGAGCGCGGGTGTCCAGCGGCACGTAGGCCGCACCGGCCTTGGTGACGGCGAGTTCGGCGACGACCAGGCCCGGCGCCCGGTCCATCAGCACCCCGACGAGCGTTTCCGGCCCGGCGCCGAGCGCGGCCAGCTGCCCGGCGAGCCGCCCGGCCCGCTCGTCCAGTTCCGCGTAGGTCAGGTGGACCTCGTCGCCGGTGAGCGCCACGGCGTCCGGCGTGCGGGCCACCTGGGCGGCGAACAGCTCGGCGACGGCGCCGTCCGGAACGGGGTGGGCGGTGTCGTTCCAGCCGACGAGCACCTGGTGGCGTTCGCCCTCGGTGAGCACGTCGATGCCGTCGAGCGGGCGGTGCAGGTCCTCGGCGAAGGCGCCGAGGACGCCGGTGAGCTGCCGGGCGATCCGCTCGGCCGTCTCGGTGTCGAACAGCTCGGGGTCGTAGCCGACGTCCAGGGTGATCGGCTCACCCGGCGAGGCGACCACGGTGAGCGGGTAGTTCGTCGTTTCGGCGGCGTCGACGTCGCGCAGCCGGAGCCCGTGCGCCCCTCGCGCCGCCTCGTCGACCGGGTAGTTCTCGAAGACCACCAGGCTGTCGAACAGGCTGCCGGTGACCCCGCTGTAGGACTGGAGCCTGGTCAGCGGCAGGTGCCCGTACCGCCGCGAGCGCACCTGGCGTTCCTGCAGCGCGGCCAGCCAGTCCGCGACGGGTGCACCGGCCGCGGTGACCCGCACCGGCAGCGTGTTGATGAAGATGCCGGTGATGTCGTCGGCGCCGGGCAGTTCGACGGGACGGCCGGAAACGGTGCTGCCGAAGCAGACGTCACGGTCACCGCTCAGCCGTGACAGCAGCAGCGCCCACGCCCCCTGCAGCACGGTGTTCATCGTCAGCCCGGCCCGGCGGGCGGCTTCCCGCAGCCGCGCCGACTGCTGGACCGGCACGCGCAGCCACCGCGACGAACGGCTGGTGTGCGCCTGGGCGGGCACCCGGTCGAAGGGCAGCCGGGCGGGCGCGGTGAGGTCGCCGAGTTCACCCCGCCAGTGCTGTTCCGCGTCCGCGTCGTCCTGGCGGGCCAGCCACGCCAGGTAGTCGCGGAACGGCGGCCGCTCGGGCAGCGCCTGCCCGGCGTGGGCGGCGAAGACGTCGGAGAGCACCCCGAAGACGCTCCAGCCGTCGAGCAGCACGTGGTGGAACGTCCACAGCACGCGGACCTCGGTGTCCGACAGCCGCGCCAGGGTCAGCCGCAGCAACGGGCTGGCGGTGAGGTCCAGGCCCTCGGCGCGGTCGGCGGCCAGCACGTCCTGCCAGGCCCGGTCCTGCTCGGCGGCGCTGTGCCCGCGCCAGTCGTGGTGGGTGACCGGCACGCGCACCTGCCGCCGCACGACCTGCAGCGGTTCCGGGACGCCTTCCCAGACGATCCGCGTGCGCAGCACCGGGGTGCGGTCGACCACCCGCTGCCAGGCACCGGCCAGCGCGTCCGGGTCGCGCACCCCGTCGAGCACGAACGCCACCTGCTGGAAGTAGACGCGCTCCTCGCGCTGGGACAGGGCGTGGAACACCATGCCCGCCTGCATCGGGGTGAGCGGGTAGAGGTCCTCCACATCGAGGACGTCACCGCCGTTGCCGACCAGTTCGTCCACGGTGGCCTGGTCGAGGCGCGCCAGCGGGAAGTCCGACGGCGTGCGCCCGCCCGCTCCCGGCCGGGTGCAGTGCCGGATGAGCTCGCGCAGCGCGGCGACCAGATCGGCGGCCAGCCGGTCCACTGTGGACCTGTGGTGCACGCCCTCGGTGTAGTACCAGGTCAGTTCCAGCCGGCCGGCCGTCACGCGGCCGACCACGTCGAGCAGGTGCGCCCGGTTCGCGTGCGGGCTCTCGTCGGTTTCCAGGCGGTGCGAGCCGAACTGCCCGAGGTAGTTGAAGCTGACCCGCGGGTCGATCGACGGTGCCGTGCCGGCCAGGTACCGCAGGGCGCCGTAGCCGATCCCGCGCCGCGGCACCGCGCGGAGCTGTTCCTTGACCGACTTCAGCGCCGTGCCCCAGTCGTCGTCGACCTCCAGCGCGACCGGGAAGACGCTGGTGAACCAGCCGACCGTGCGGGAGGTGTCCACCTTGTCAACGCCGGGGAACAGGTCCTCGCGGCCGTGCCCTTCCAGGTCGACGACGGGCACCTGACCGGTCCAGTCCCGCAGCACGCGGCCGAGCGCGGTCAGCAGCACGTCGTTGACCTGCGTGCGGTAGGCCGCGGGCACGTCCCGCAGCAGGGCGGCCGTCTCCGCCGCGGGGAGTCCCACCGTGACCGAGCGCATCGACGCGACGGTGGCGTCGCCGTCGCCGTCGACCGGGATCGCGGTGCTGCCGGACAGCCCGCGCCAGTGACCGAGTTCGTCGTCGAAGCCACCGGCGGCGGTGTGCTCGGTGAGCCGGGTGGCCCACTCGCGGAACGAGGTGGTGCGCGGCCCGAGGTCGATCGGCTCACCACGCAGTGCCTGGTCGTAAGCGCGGTCGAAGTCCTCGGCGAGCACGCGCCACGAGACGCCGTCGACCACGAGGTGGTGCACCGCGAGCGTCACGCCGTGTTCGGCCACGTCGAGGCGGACCAGCGGGGCTTCGGCGCCGACCGGGCCGTTTTCCTGCTGCCATCCGCCGTTCCGGTGGAACCGCATCCGCAGGGCGTCGTGGTGGGCCAGCAGCGCCGCCACGGCCTCGGCCGCCGCGCCGGTGTCCACCCGCTCCGGCCCCAGCCGGAGGTACTGGTGGCAGTGCCAGTGGTCCGCGGTCCTGGTGTCGAAGAACCACCGCTGGATCGGGGTGAGCGGCACCGGGCCGCTCACCGGACCACGGTCGGCGGTGGCCGTGGCGGTGCGGGCCGCGGTGGCGAGCGCGGCCGGGGTGCGGTGGGTGAACAGGTCGCCGGGCAGCAGTTCGAGCCCGGCGCGCCGGGCCCTGGACACCACCTGGATGCTCAGGATGGAATCGCCGCCCAGTTCGAAGAAGTCGTCGGTGATCCCGACGCGGGCGACGCCGAGCACCTCGGCCCAGATGCCGGTGAGCACGCGTTCGGCGTCGGTGCGCGCGGGCACGTGTTCGCGGACGCCGAACTCGGGCGCGGGCAGCGCGGTGCGGTCCAGCTTGCCGTTGACGTTGACCGGGAAGCGGTCCAGCTGGACGAACGCGGCGGGCACCATGTAGTCCGGCAGCGTCCGCCCGAGGAATTCGGCGAGCCCGGCGGTCTCGCCGACGATGTAGGCGACCAGCCGCTTCACGCCGCCGTCCGCGCGGGCGAGCACGGCCGCCTGCTCGACGCCGGGGTGCTCCCCGAGCGCGGCTTCGATCTCGCTCGGCTCGACGCGGAAGCCACGCACCTTGACCTGCTCGTCGACCCGGCCGACGAACTCCAGCGCGCCGTCCTCGTTCCACCGCACCAGATCACCGGTGCGGTACATCCTCCCGCCCGCCACCCGGCCACCACCCCCAGCGCAGGCGCTTGGCGCCGCTGCGTCGTCTGCCACCCCGAACGGGTCGGCGACGAACCGGTCGGCGGTGGCGCCGGGGCGCCCGAGGTAACCGCGGGCCACCCCGGCTCCGGCGATGTGCAGCTCACCGGGTGCACCCGGCGGGACCGGCTGGAGGTCCTCGTCGAGCACGTAGACGCGGGTGTTGTCCAGCGGCGCCCCGATCGGCACCACGTCCGGTACCGCACCGGGCAGCGGGTGCACGGTCGCGAAGGTGGTGGTCTCGGTGGGGCCGTAGACGTCGGCGACCAGGGTGTCCGGGCAGGCTTCGCGCACCCGCCGCAGCGCGGCCGCGGGCACGGCGTCGCCGCCGGTCCACACCTCGCGGACGCCGGCGAAGACCTCCGGCGCTTCCTGGGCGACCAGCCGGAACAAGCCGGTGGTGAGGAACGCCCCGGTCACGCCGTGGGTGGTGAGCGCCCGGCCGAGGGTGTGCACGTCGAGGTCGCCGGGCGGGGCGAGCACGACCGTGCCCCCGTTGAGCAGCGGCACCCACAGTTCGTAGGTGGAGGCGTCGAAGGCCTGCGGTGAGTGCAGCAGCACGCGGTCGTGCGCGGCGAACCGCCGGTCGGCCGCCAGCGCCACGACGTCGTGGTGCCGCGCGGCCACGCCCTTCGGCGTCCCGGTGGAGCCGGAGGTGTAGATGACGTAGGCCAGTTGCTCGGGATGGGTCACCACGTCCGGCGAGGTGGCGGGGGCCCTGTCGTCGCTGTCGTCGTCCTCGACGAGGACCGCTCCACCGTGGACCTCTTCGGCGGTGGCCAGCCACTTCCGGTCGGCCAGCAGCACTTCGGCACCGGCTTCCCGCAGGAGCAGCCGCAGCCGCTCGGCCGGGGCACGCAGGTCCAGCGGCAGGTAGGCGCCCCCGGCCTTGACGACGGCGAGTTCGGCGACGACGAGTTCGGGTGAGCGGTCCACCAGCAAGCCGACGCGGTCCTCCGGCCGGACCCCGAGGGCGAGCAGCCGGTGGGCCAGGCGGTTCGCCCGCGCGTCGAGTTCGCGGTAGGTCAGCGATCCGTCGTCGGACACCACCGCGATCGCGTCGGGGTCACGGGCCACGGTAGCTTCGAACAGTTCCGGCAGCGCGCCACCGGGGATCGGGTTCGCGGTGTTGTTGCGCCCGTCGATCAACTCCCGGGTTTCGGCGGGTGAGAGCATCGGTACCCGGGTCACCGGCTGGTGCGGTGCGGCGGCGAACCCGCGGACCAGCGCGGCGAGGTGGTCCGCGAGCCGCTCGGCGAGCGGCTGGCCGATCAGCTCGGGGTCGTGGGTGAGCACCATCGACAACCGGCGGCCCGGATAGGCGACCACGCCGAGCGGGTAGTTGGTGCGTTCCGCCGCGCGGACGTCACGCAGTCCGGCGACCTCCCCGATCGGGTAGTTCTCGAACACCACGATGCTGTCGAAAAGGCTGTCGCCGGAACCGGCGAGCGCCTGCAGCCGGGGCAGCCCGAGGTGCCCGAACCGGCGCGCCTCCGCCTGGTCGGCCTGCAGGTCCCGCAGCCAGTCCGCGACACCGCGGTCGCGGTCGAGCCGGACCCGCACCGGCAGGGTGTTGATGAACAGGCCGGGGATGTCGTGCGCACCGGGCAGTTCGGGCGGGCGGCCGGACACCGTCGCGCCGAAGCACACCTCGGCTTCCCCGCTGTAGCGCGCCAGCAGCGCCGCCCACGCGCCCTGCACCACGGTGTTCACGGTCAGGTGGTGCCGCCGCGCGAACGCTTGGACCGCGGCGGTTGCTTCGCCGTCGAGTTCGACCGGGACGCGGCCGGTCGAACTGGCCGTGTGGGTGCGGGTGGCGGCCCGGCCGCCGGGCAGCGGGGTCGGCGCCACGCCGGCGAGGCGGTCCCGCCAGTGGGCCTCGGCGAGGTCGTCGTCCTGGGCGGCGAGCCAGGCGGCGTAGTCGCGGAACGGGCGGCGGGCGGGGGGCTCCTCGCCGCGCAGCAGCGCCAGCAGGTCCGAGAGCACGCCGAACACGCTCCACCCGTCGAGCAGCACGTGGTGGAAGGTCCACACCACCCGCACCGAGGTGGCCGAGTCCTTGGCGATGGCCAGCCGCATCAGCGGTGCTCGCGTCAGGTCCAGCCCTTCGGCGAGGTCCTCGGCCAGCAGCCGCCGCATCGCTTCCTCGGCGTCCTTTTCGGACCAGTCCAGATAGGACACCGGAACTTCGGCGGTGCGCTGGACGATCTGCACCGGCTGGGGTACGCCGTCCCAGACGATCCGGCTGCGCAGCACCGGTGTCCGGTCGACGAGCCGTTGCCAGAGCTCGCCGAGCTTCGCCGGGTCCGGCACGTCTTCGACGGTGAACGAGAGCTGTTCGACGTACACGCCGTCGCCGGCCTGGGCGAGGCCGTGGAAGACCATGCCTGCCTGCAACGGGGTCAGCGGGTAGATGTCCTCCACGTCCGGACCGGCCAGCACGTCCACCGTGGCCTGGTCGAGGTTGACCAGCGGGAAGTCCGACGGCGTGCGGCCACCGGCGCCCGGCTGGGCGCAGTGCTCGATGATCTCCCGCAGGGCGGCGACCATCCGCCCGGCCAGCTCCTCGACGGTGCCGCGGTCGTGCACCCCGTCGGCGTAGTGCCAGGTGAACCGGAGCGCGTCGGCCTCGACGTGCCCGACCACGTCGAGCAGGTGCGGCCGGAGGTCGCCGGGATCGGCATCCAGGGTCAGGCCGCCGCGCGTACCCGCGTAGAGCTCGCCGGACAGGTCGAACTGGCCGAGGTAGTTGAAGCTGACCTGCGGATCGATGACCGGCGCCGCACCGGTCAAATACCGCAGCGCCCCATACCCGACGCCACGCCGCGGCACCCCCCGCAACCGCTCCTTCACCACCTTGAGCGCAGCACCCCAATCCTCAGGCACCTCCAGCGCCACCGGGAAGATCGTGGTGAACCAGCCAACCGTACGAGACAGATCGACCCCGCCGAACAACTCCTCACGACCGTGCCCCTCGACATCGACCACCGGCACGACACCGGCCCACTCCCCCAGCACCCGGCCCAGCGCAGCCAGCAACACATCGTTGACCTGAGTCCGGTACACCCCCGGAACCTCCCGCAGCAACGCCCGCGTCTCCTCGGCGGTCAGCTGCGCGGTCACCGTGCGCGCCCGGGCGACGGTGTTGACCTCAGCGCTTCCGTCGACCGGGATCGGCTGGACGGCGGGCAGGTCGCGCCAGTGGCTCAGTTCGTCGTCGAAGCCGCCGGCCTCCGCGTGCTCGGACAGCCGCGCCGCCCACTCGCGGAACGAGGTCGTGCGCGGGCCGAGGTCGACCGGGTCGCCGTGCACGAGCTGCCGGTACGCCCGGTCGAGGTCGTCGAGCAGAATCCGCCACGACACCCCGTCGACGACGAGGTGGTGCGCGGCCAGGTGCAGCACCCGCCCGGACAGCCGCCAGCTCAGCAGCGAATGCCCGTCGCCGGGTGGCGCGTTGTGCAGCCGCCACTGGCCGCCGTCGCGGGTGAAGCGCGTCCGCAGCGCGTCGTGGTGCTCGATCAGCGCGGCCACAGCGGCGGTGATCGCCACCTCATCGACGTCGTGGGCCAGTTCGACCGCGATGGCCTGGTCGAACCGCTCCGGCACCCGCGTGGTGCCGAAGAACCAGCGCTGGATGGGGGTCGGCACGATCTCCCCGGACACCGGCCCGCGGACCGGGCCGGCCCCGGCGTCGGCGATCACCGGGGCCAGCGCCGCGATCGTCTGGTGCCGGAACAGGTCGGCCGTGGTCACCGCGAGGCCCTCGCGCCGGGCGCGGGCGCTGACCTGGATGCTGAGGATCGAGTCGCCACCGAGGGCGAAGAAGTTGTCGTCGACCCCGACCCGGGCGAGACCGAGCACGTCGGCCCAGATGGTGGCGAGGGCGGCCTCGCGTTCGGTGCGCGGCGCCACGAACCGGTCGCCGGACTCGAACCGCGGCTCCGGCAGGGCACGCCGGTCGACCTTGCCGTTGGTGTTCAGCGGCAGGGCGTCGAGCACCAGGATCGCCGAGGGCACCAGGTAGTCGGGCAGGGTGCGCGCCAGTTCGCGGCGCAGGTCTTCGGTGTCCACGGCGGGCCCGCCGGACTCGCCGGCCGGGACCACGTAGGCGACGAGCCGGTTGCGCCCGCCGCCGGCCCGCACCACCACCACGGCCTGCGCCACCGCGGGCGCCGCCGACAGCGCCCGTTCCACCTCCGCCGGTTCCACCCGGAAACCGCGGATCTTGACCTGGTCGTCGGCGCGCCCGGCGAATTCGAGCGTGCCGTCATTGCGCCACCGGCCCCGGTCGCCGGTGCGGTAGAAGCGCGTCCCCGGGGGACCGAACGGGCAGGCGGTGAACCGGTCGGCGGTCGCGCCGGGCTGCCCGGCGTAACCGCGGGCGAGCCCCGGACCGGCGATGCAGAGCTCACCGAGCGCGCCGCGCGGCACCGGCCGCAGTCCGTCGTCGAGCAGGTACACCCGCATCCCCGTCAGCGGGGTGCCGATCGGGACCACGGCGGGAACGGCCTCCGCCGAGTCCATCCGGAACGAGGTGGCGAACGTCGTGGTCTCGGTCGGGCCGTAGCCGTCGACCACGGCGAGGTCCGGGCAGTGACGCAGCACCCGCCGCACGGCTTCCGGCGGAACGACGTCACCGCCGGTCCAGACCGCGCGCAAGCCCGCGAAGCAGTCCGGAGCGTCCTCGGCGAAGAGGCGGAACAACCCCGCCGTGAGCCACAACGCGGTGACTCCGTGCCGCTCGGTGAGCCGCCGGACGGTGTCGGCGTCCACGTCACCGGGGGGCGCCACGACCACGGTTCCCCCGTTGAGCAGCGGAACCCACAGCTCGTAGGTGGAGGCGTCGAAGGCCAGCGGCGAGTGCAGCAGCACGCGTTCGTGGTCACCACCGGAGAAACGCGGGTCCGCGGCGAGCGCCACCACGTCGGCGTGCCGGACCGCCACGCCCTTCGGCACCCCGGTCGAACCGGAGGTGTACTCGACGTAGGCCAGGTTGTCCGGGGCGAGTTCGGGTGCCGGTGCCGGTTCCCCGGCATCGTCGGCCACCACCAGTGTCTGTCCGCTGTGGACTCTGCTGGCGGTGTCGTGCCACCGGTCGTCGGTGAGCAGGATCTCGGTCCCGTCGAGCAGCCACCGCAGGCGGTCTTCGGGCGCACGCAGGTCCAGCGGCAGGTAGGCGCCACCGGCCTTGAGGATCGCCAGCACGGCCACGACCAGGTCGGCCGAGCGGTCCATCAGCACACCGACCCGGTCCTCGGGGCGGACACCGAGCCGGACCAGCCGGTGCGCGAGCCGGTCGGCCCTGGCACGCAGTTCCCCGTAGTCCCAGCGCACCTCGCCGCAAAGCACGGCGGGTGCGTCCGGGTGGAGCTCGGCCCGGCGATCGAACAGTTCGGGCACCGTCGCCGCCGGTGCCTCTTCGGGCTCACCGAGGAGGAACCGGCGGTCCTGCTGGGTGAGCACCGGGAGATCACCCACCGGCTGGGCCGGGTCGTCGGCGATACCGGTGAGGAGGACTTCGAGGCTTTCGGTCAGGCGCCGGATCGTCGCCGCGTCGAACAGGGCGGTGGCGTACTCGACGGTGACCCGCAGCCCGTCCGCACGCGGCCAGAACTCGATGACCAGGTCGAACCGGGCCGATGGGCGCGGCAGGTCGTACTCGCTCACCCGCAGCCCGGCGGCTTCACGCGGCCGGACCAGCGGGGTCTGCAGCACCACCACGGCCTGCACCAGCGGGGTTCTCGACGGATCGCGGTCGGGCTGGACCTCTTCGACGACGCGGTCGAACGGGACGTCGCCGTGCGCGAACGCGTCCAGCACCGTCTCCCGGAAGGCCGCCAGGAACCCGGCGAACGGCTCGGCACCGTCCACCCGGGACCGCAGCACCAGCGTGTTGACGAAGAACCCGGTGAGGGATTCGAGTTCGGGGCGATCGCGGCCGGCCACCGCGGTCCCGACGGCGATGTCGCGCTGCCCGCCGTACGCGGCCAGCACCAGTTGCACGGCCGCGGTCAGCGTCATGAACGGCGTGGCACCGAACCGGCGTCCGACATCGGTGACCCGGCGCACCAGGCCGGCGGGCAGGTCGTGGTGGTGGAGGGCGCCTTCGGTGGTGCGCTGCGGTGGTCGCGGCCGGTCGGCCGGCACGGCGAGCGGTTCGAGCCCGTCGAGCCGCTCGCGCCAGTACGGCAGCTGGTCGTCGTGTTCGGACTGCTGGCGCCACAGCGTGTAGTCGCGGTAGGACACCGGCAGCGGCGGTGGTGTGGCTCCGGCGTAGAAGTCCAGCAGTTCACCGGTCAGGATGCCGATCGAGCGGCCATCGGTGACGATGTGGTGCTGGCACAGCAGGAGCAGGTGCTCGTCCGGGCCCTGCGGGAACAGCACCGCCCGGGTCAGCGGGCCGGTGCGCAGGTCGAAGGGCGCGCTCAGCTCGGCCGCGAGCACGTCGTCGTCCGCGGGCGCGGCCGCGAGCCGCAGTGGGATTTCGCCGGTGGGCGCGATGCGCTGAACACCCCGCCCGGCCACCGAATCGAAGGTCGTCCGCAGTGATTCGTGCCGGGCGCACAGGGAGGCGAGCGCACCACGCAGGGCGTCGAGGTCGAGCGGCCCGGACAACCGCAGACCGGCACCGGTGTTGTACTCGGCACTGCCACCGGCGAGTTCGTCGAGGAACCACAGCCGCCGCTGGGCCGGGGACAGCGGCAGCACCTCCGCGACCGGCGTCACCGGGATCGCGGTTTCGCTGACGCGGGGTGCCTCGTCGAGCAGCAGGGCCAGCCCGGCCACGCTCGGCGCGTCGAAGATCGCCCTGGCCGGCAGCCGCACGCCGAATCTTCGGCGCAGCCGGGACAACGCCTGAACGGCCAGGACCGAGTCGCCGCCGCGGGCGAAGAAGTCGTCGTCGGCACCGATGCCGGGCACCCCCAGCACCTCCGCCAGCAGCTGGGCCACCTCGCGTTCGGTGCCGGTCCTCGGTTCGGCACGGCCGTCCGCCGGTCGGACCGGGGGTGCGGGCAACGCGCGACGGTCGACCTTCCCGTTGCCGCTCAACGGAAGTACGTCCAGTTCGACGAACGCGGACGGCACCATGTAGTCCGGCAGGGAGGCGGCGGCGACCTCCGCCAGGTCGCCCAGCCGGGCACCCGGGGCCGCCACGACGTAGGCGACCAGGCGCTTCACCCCCGGCTGGTCCTGCCTGGCGACCACCACGGCCTCCGCCACCCCGGCAGCCGCGGCGAGCACCGACTCGATCTCGCCGGGTTCGACCCGGAAACCACGGACCTTGACCTGGTCGTCGGCCCGGCCGAGGAACTCCAGTTCGCCGTTCCCGGTGTCCCGCACCAGGTCCCCGGTGCGGTACATGCGCTCGCCCGGCTCACCGGACGGATCGGGCACGAACGCGTCCGCGGTCGCCCCCGGCCGGGCCCAGTACCCCCTGGCCAGTCCGGCCCCGGCCAGGTGCAGCTCACCGGGTTCGCCCGGCGGGACCGGGTTCAGCGCGCTGTCCAGCACCCGCACGCCGACCCCGTCCAGTGGCCTGCCGATCGGCACGACGTCGGCGACCCGATCCGCCGAAGGCATCCGGTGGCTGGTGGCGAAGGTGGTGGTCTCCGTCGGCCCGTAGCCGTCGACCACGGTCAGGCCGGGGCAGCTGCGCAGCACCCGCCGCACCGCTCCGGCCGGGACGACGTCGCCGCCGGTCCACACCTCGCGCACACCGCGGAAGCAGTCCGGCGATTCCTGCGCCACCACGCGGAACAGGCCCGCGGTCAACCACAGCGAAGTGACCGAGTGCCGCACGAGCAGGCCGCGCAGCACTTCGACATCCAGCTCGCCGGGTGGCGCGAGCACCACGGTTCCCCCGGACAGCAACGGAACCCACAGCTCGTAGGTCGTCGCGTCGAACGCCGCCGGCGAGTGGAGCAGGACCCGGCGGTGCGCGCCTCCGGCGAAACGGCTGTCCGTGGCCAGCGACACCACGTCCCGGTGGCGGACCGCCACGCCCTTGGGTGTTCCCGTCGAGCCCGAGGTGTGCATGAGGTACGCGAGCTGGTGCGAATCCACGTGCGGTGGCGCGAAACCCGTGCTCGGTGGCACGTCCCCGGCGACGACGACCGGGCCGTCGTGGATCCGCGCGGCCCGCACCGGGTCGTCGGTCACCAGCACCGACACCCCGGCCGTGGCCAGCACCAGCCGCAGGCGCTCGTCCGGGGCCCGGTGGTCCAGCGGGACGTAGGCCCCGCCCGCGGTCACGATCGCCGGCTCGGCGACGACGAACTCGGCCGACCGGTCCAGCAGCACGCCGACGCGGTCCTCGGCGCGGACGCCGAGCGCGGCCAGGTGGGCGGCGAGACGCTCGACGCGTCCGGCCAGTTCGGCGTAGGTCAGGCGGGCGTCGTCGCCGTCCACGGCGATCGCGTGCGGCGTCGCGCGCACCTGGGCGGCGAACAACTCGGGCAGGGACATCGTCTTTTTCGCACCTTCCGGGCACAACGGACAGACCCACCGGAGGCGGGCGGGAGGGAGGGGGGAACGCGCTCAGCGGCGCCGGGCGAGACGCCCGCCGATTTCGACCGCGGTGGCCGCACCGGGCTCGCCGTGGAACCGGCCACAGGGGGTCGCGCGGCCGGTGGCCGGGTCGCGGACGGTGAACGTGCCGTCGTCGTACCGTTCGAGGCCGGGGAAGACTTCGCCGTCGGCCACCAGCGCGACGCCGGTCCCGTCCGGCTGGACGGTGAAGTCGACCGCGCCGTTGCGGTAGGTGCCGAAGTCACCCTCGGGCAGCGGCACGGGGCGGGCACCGGCCCCGGCGGTACCGCGGGCCGGGAGGGCGACCCCCAGCGCTCGCAGCTCGTCGACCAGGTCGTGCCAGAGGTCGGTGCCGGCCGCGCTGTTCGTGGTCAGCGCCACCACGCAGGCGCCTGCCTGGTCGACGCGCAGGTGGCAGGAGGTGCCGTCGGCGTTGCCGTCGTGGCCGAGCCAGACCTCGTCCCCCGCACCGTAGTGCGCGATGCCCAGCCCCCAGCCGTCGGCGAGGCCGAACGGTTCCGCGACGGCGACCGGGCGGTGCATGTCGGCCGCGGTCACCACGTCGAGCAGGCCCGGCTTGCCGAGGTGGACCCGGCCCAGCTCGACGAGGTCACCGGCGCTCAGCGCCAGTGCTCCCGCGGGGTCGAGCATCGGCGGCAGGAACTGCTCGACCGGCCGGGCCGCCCTGGTGTGGCCGGACACGGCGCGCGGGTCCCCGACGTGCACGGGCTCGATCCCCAGTGGACGCAGGACGATCGCCTCGGCGGCTTCGCGCCAGGTCATGCCCGTGACCGCTTCGATCACCGAACCGACCAGCGCGTAACCGAGGTTCGAGTAGGAGAACGCGGCACCGGCGGGGCACACGGGTTCCGCGCCGCGCACCTCACGCAGGCAGTTGCCCGCCACGTCGGCGGGGTCGGACGGCAGGCCGCTGGTGTGGCTGAGCAGGGTGCGCGCGGTGAGCGAACCGTCGAGGCCGGCCACCCCGAGCACCTCCCCGGCCGGTTCGTCCAGTCCGAGGTCGTCGTCCGCGACCAGCGCCAGCACCACGGTGGCGGTGACCAGCTTGGTGATCGACCCGACCGGCACCGGGGACGATGCCGTCATCGGTGGTCCAGACCGGTGCGTGACACCGGTCTGGACCACTGTCTTCTCACCGTCGCGGAGGAGCGCGAGCTGCGCCCCCGGCACCCGGTGTTCGCGCACCAGGCGCGTGAGCGCCGCGGTGAGGTCTTCCGGGGCCACGGGGGGTCTGTCCGCCCCTTCGCGGCCGTCGTTCACGCCCTGCATGACCAAAGCCTCCGAAAAATAGCCGAACCCGCAAGTCAGTGGAAATCGTGAACTGTGGACGTGCCCCCACGGCACCGATTGTTCCGTCCACAGCCGGCAACCGGAAACAAAGGCTGCCGGGCACCGGAGATCTTCTGTACCGCCAAATGCGGGAATCCCACACTGTGGCGGAGCGGTTCAATGCTACCCAACGTGGCGACCTTTCCGGAACGGTTCCAAAGCCTGAACACCATTGCGCCAAGCCACTTCTTCCGGTTACGCGTGCATGAACGAACACACGGGCGACGACAAAAGGGCGTCGTCGGCCGCACCGGGGTGGCGCAACGGTGAACAGAACCTCCCATCAACCAGGCCTTCGCCGGGCAGTACAACCTGTTCGCGTCGCCAAGAACCCGAGCTCGCCGCAGCTCCGCCAGGTGGCGGTCAGCGGGAACCGGGTGACACGAAGCGATGTTTCCCGCCTCCACCCCGTCCCAAACATCGGTTCCGCAGCCGATCTTCGAACCTGTGATCATTTTCCCGCCCGAACCGCGCCCAACTGCGGAAACAATATGTGGATCTTGAATACGAACAATCTACTGGCGGGTCAAGCAGCACGTTCGCCTGCACGTGCATACGGCTGTGCACGCCGCGCCCAACAGAGAATTGACTTCAGCTGTCGATTCCGATATCACCCGAATGGACAGTAACGGCATCGATTCTCGATATTCCGGACTAGTTCGCCACCACGATCGAAAAAAGGTCGGTCGCCTGTGGTGACCATTCGATGAACCACCACCCGCCACCCGGTTAACCATTGAACGACGTACAATCCGGCCGGGCGCCGGGGAATTGTGTCCACTTTGGAGTCCGCCACCCCGCCGCCGGACCACGACGTCCGTTTTCCGCCGGATCCACGCCCGGCGGGCGGCCATAGTCGTGGCAGCGAGAACTGCACCCGCGAAGGAGAGGGATGACCAGCCGACACCCGCTGCTGACTCGAACGGCCGCCCACGCCGGGGCATATCTGGACGGGCTGTCCCAGCGCCCGGTGTCGGCGACCGCGTCACTGACGCAGCTGCGGGCCGCGCTGGGCGGCCCCCTCCCGGAACGGGGCGCGGAGGACGCCGCGGTCATCGACGAACTGGTCCGCGGGGTCGAGCCCGGTTTGCTGGGCAGCGCCGGTGGCCGGTTCTTCGGCTGGGTGATCGGTGGTGCGGTGCCCGTCGCGCTCGCCGCCGACTGGCTGACCTCCGCGTGGGACCAGAACGCGGCGCTGTTCGCCTGCGGGCCCGCCGCGGCCGTCGTCGAGGAGGTCACCGGGGAGTGGCTCAAGCAACTGCTCGAACTCCCGCGGCACGCCTCCTTCGCGTTCACCACCGGGGCGCAACAAGCACACGTCACCGCCCTGGCCGCCGCGCGCTCGAAGCTGCTCGCCGAGCACGGCTGGGACGCCGAGCGGCAAGGACTGGCCGGTGCACCGGCGATGAGGGTGCTCACGGCAGGACACCACCACGCCTCTGTGGAGCGTGCCGTCCGCCTGCTCGGCCTCGGTACCGACTGCATCCAGCGAGCAGCTGCCGACGACCTCGGGCGCATCGAGCTCGCCTCGCTCCAGCGCCTGCTGGCCGAACGGGACGCGCCCACCGTGGTCTGCCTGCAAGCCGGGGACATCAACACGGGCGCGTTCGACCCCTTCGCGCAGGCGTGCCGGATCGCGCACGAGCACCGGGCCTGGGTCCACGTCGACGGCGCGTTCGGGTTGTGGGCGCGGGTGAGCCGGCACCACCGCCACCTGCTGGCGGGCGTGGAAGACGCGGACTCGTGGACCACCGACGGCCACAAGTGGCTCAATGTGCCGTTCGACTCCGGTTTCGCGTTCGTCCGGCACCCGGTCGCGCACCGGACAGCCATGTCGGCCCGCGCCAGCTATCTGGTGCACGCCGAGGGCACGGCCAGGGACCAGCTCGACTGGACCCCGGAGTGGTCGCGGCGCGCACGCGCCCTGCCGGTCTACGCCGCCATCCGCTCCCTGGGCCGGGACGGGATCAGGCACCTCGTCGAAGCGTGCAGCAGGCACGCGCACCGCCTGACCACCGAGATCGGCGCGCTGGACGGCGCCGAACTGCTGGTGGCGCCGATCATCAACCAGGGCTTGGTCCGCTTCCTGGCCGCGGCAGGAGACCACGACGCCTTCACCGACCGGGTGATCGACCACCTCCAGCGCGGTGGCGAAGCCTGGTTCGGCGGCACGACCTGGCGGGGCCGGCGGGCCATGCGCGTCTCGGTGGTCAACTGGCAGACCGCCGAGGACGACGTCACCCGCGCGATCACCGCCGTCCGCCACAGCCTGGCGGCACTGAGCTGATGAGGCGCCTGGCCTCCGCCAGGACTTCGGCGTCAAGATCGTCGGTCGAGCGCCGGTCGTAGTCCGCCATGTCGTAGGCGTCGTCCAGTTCGGCCAGCGGTTCGGCGAGTTCGAGCGTGTGGTGCCCGAAGGTGCGGTGCACCCAGGCCGCCAGCTGCCGAGGGGTGACCGCCTGCGACAGCGCCCGGGCGGCCATCGCCCGCAGTGCCGCCTCGCGCGCCGGGGGCGTGTCCCGCTCGTGGAAGTCGAGACCGACCTCGCGCAGGGCAGCCGCCAAGTACGCCGGGGCTTCGTCGTCGGCGTTCCTCACCGACACCGCGGCGAGCATGCACAGCGATGGCCCGTCGACCCCGGCCACCAGCAGTTCGCACGCCGCCCGGACCAGGTCGGCCGCCCCGACCTGGCCGACGTACCACAACCCGACGGTGTCACGCAGGTTGGACCGGGCGATCTCGGCACTCACCCGCCCATTGTGACCGGCGATTCCGCGACAGTCGCGCGCTTTTTCGCCAGACCCGTGCGGACGACCTAAGCCCGCCCGCCTTCGACGGCGTCGGTGATGAGGTCGTGCAGTTCATAGCTGGCGTCGTAGATCCGCTGCTTGACCGGCTCGGGATACGCCTCGGCCGCGGCCTGCGTAGCCGTCACCAGCTCAACCAACACCCCCACCGCAGCCCGCGGCAGGTCCTCGGCCCCTTCCCACGCAACAGCGCAATCCCGCAGCGCGGCGGTGAGCGCGTCGTAGCGGTCCTGCCGGAAACCCTCGTTGGCCCGCAGGGCCACCAGGAAGTCGCCGGAGGTGTTCTCCAGCCGCCGGATTTCGGTACTCACGGTCACTTCCTCCTGCGGGACGACAACGACTGCAGGGTAACCACACCGCCGAGGGCGAGCACGGTCACGCCGATCACCCGCAGCCCCGAACCCGTGCCCGCGACGAACGCCGCGACGACCTCCTGGGGGCGATCGGTGGCCGCGAGGGCTTCGGCCACGGTGTGCGCCGAACGCAGGCCGGGGGGCAGCGCATCGACGAAACGGGCGGTGGACACCGTGCCGACCACGGCCACCCCGAGTGCGCTGCCGTACTCCCGGGTGGTCGCCTGCAAACCGGCACCGACCCCGGCCTGGGCGGGCGGCAGCGAACCGGCGATCACACCGGACAACGTCGGCAGCGCCAGCGCCACCCCGGTCCCGGTGACCACCAGCCACGCCGCATAAACCGGGTAGGCGGTCCCGGCGTCGCTCGTGGACAGCCCGAGCAAGCCACCGCCGACGCAGGCGAAGGCGAGCGCGATCGTGGTGTCGAGGCCGATCCGGCTGCTCAGGCGTCCGGCGTGCCGCGCGCCGAAGATGATCGGCAGGGTCAGCGGGATGATGCCGAGCCCCGTCCCCAGCACGCTGAACCCCATGCCGTACTGCAGGAAAGACGCGTTGAGGTAGAACAGCGCGAACATGCCGAAGAAAACCGCGGTCATGCCGAGGCAGGCGTTGCGCAGCCCCGCGATCCGGAACAACCGCGGGTCGAACAACGGCTGCTCGGTCTTCAGTTCGACGAAGGTCCACACGGTGAACAGCACCGCGGCCCCGGCGAACCCGCCGACGACGACGGGACTCCCCCAACCGGCCTCCGGACCCTCGACGATGCCGAGCAGCAAGGCGACCGACGCCGCGACGAGCAGCAGCGTGCCGGGCAGGTCGAGACGGCGGTCGTGCCGTGGTGACACCGGTGCGGTCCGGCCTGCCAGCGCGGCGAGCAGCAGCGCCAGCGGGACCGCGGCGGCGAACAGCCAGCGCCACGACCCTCCGGAAAGGACGGTCCCGCCACCGGCGTTGCCCGCCACCCCGCCGATTCCGGTCATCGAAGCCCAGGTGGCGATCGTGGCGGTCCGGCGCTCGGCGGGCACGGCGTGCAGCAGGATGGCGAGCGTGTTCGGCAGCACGGCGGCGGCGCCGATCCCGGTGACCGCCCGGCCGGCGAGCAGCACGGGCACGTTCGGCGCCACCGCCGAAACCAGCGCGCCCGCGGCGAACAACACCAGCCCGGCGAGCAGCACGCCCTTGCGCCCGAAGCGATCCCCCGCCGCGCCACCCGGGATCACCAAGCAGGCGAACACGATCACGTAGGTGTCGACGATCCAGACCAGGGCCGAGGCCGACGGGTGGAGCGCGCTCGCGGCCAGCATCGGCACGGCGAGGTTGATCGCGGCGACCATGCCGACGACGAGCACCACGCAGGCGCACATCACCGCCGTCAGGCCGCGCCGTGGAGCCGTAACCCGCGCTCGTTCGTGAAGAAGGTTTTCCAGCGCCATGTCCACGACGGTAGGAACGCCGAGGCTGTGCTTGCCACGCAACTTCGGCAACAGGTAGTTGCGTACGATGCAAACATGGCTGACACGCTCGACCTGAACCTGCTGCGGGTGTTCGACGCGCTGCTCGCCGAAGGCAGCGTCACCGCGGCGGCCGAGCGCCTGCACCTGTCCATTCCGGCCACCAGCCGGGCGCTGGGCAGGCTGCGGCGGGCGATGGGCGACCCGATCCTGGTGCGGGCCGGGCGTGGCCTGGCCCCGACCCCGTTCGCGCTCCGGACCGCACCGCGGGTGCGGTCGCTGCTGGACGAGGCGTCGGCCCTGATCAGCGCCGACCGCGAGGTCAGGGTGGCCGAACTGGAGCGCACCTTCACCATCCGCATCAACGACGGGGTGGCCGCGACCCTGGCCACGGCGGCGGTCGAGGCCACGGCCGCGGTCGCGCCCGGGGTGGTGCTGCGCTTCGTCACCGAGGGCAGTGAAAGCACCGAAGCCCTGCGCGACGGCTCGATCGACCTCGACATCGGCGCCGGCGACCACCCCGCCCCCGACATCCGGACCACCGCGCTCTACGCCGAGCGCGTGGTCGGCATCGTCCGGGCGGACAGCCCGCTGGGCCGCCACCGGCGCCCGACCCCGGCGCAGCTGTGCCGCCACCCCCACGTTTCGGCCTCCCGCCGCGGCCGGGCCCGCGGACCGCTGGACGACGCGCTCGCCGCCGCGGGCCTCAGCCGCCGCGTGGCCGCCGTGGTGCCCAACTCCGCCGTCGCCGCTTTCCTGGTCGCGTCCAGCAACTACGTCGGGCTGGTGCCCCAGCGCCTCGCCGAGCAGTACGGCCCGGCACTCGGCCTGCGCTGGTTCCCGATGCCGGTCGACCTGCCGGAACTCGAGGTGCGGCTGCTGTGGCACGCCCGGCTCGACGCCGATCCCGCCCACCGCTGGCTGCGGGAAACGCTGCTGGCGGCGTTCAGGGCTCCGGCGGGCGGGGCACCGGCAGCCCGCGGTTGAACGCCTCGGCGACCGCGGCGGCGCGATCGCCCACGCCGAGCTTGCCGTAGCTGCTGAGCAGGTGGGACTTGACCGTGGCCTCGGTGATGAACAGCTTCGCCGCCGCGTCGCGGTTGGTGGCCCCGGCCGCCACCAGCCGGAGCACCTCGAGTTCCCGGGGGCTGAGCGGCCCGGTCGCGGCCGAGCGCACCCGTTTCATCAGCGACGCCGCCGCCGACGGGGCGAGCACCGCCTCCCCGCGGGCGGTGGCCCGGACCGCCCGCAGCAGTTCGTCACCGGGTGCGTCCTTGAGCAGGTAGCCGGTGGCACCCGCCTCGATCGCGGGCAGCACGTGGCTGTCGGTGTCGTAGGTGGTGAGCACCAGCACGCGGGCCCCGAGGCCGGCCAGTTGCGATGAGGGTGAGCCAGCTTCTGGGAAACCGTCATTTCATCGTGGTTCTCCACCACGCGTCACCGGTAGAAAGCGGCCAGCAGCTCCGCGTTGTTGTTGGCGACCACGTTGCGCTTGACCTTCATCGACGGTGTCAGTTCACCCGACTCGATGCTCAGGTCGTGGTCCAGGATCTCCCACTTCTTCACCGTCTCCCAGCGGTTGAGGCCGGAGTTCAGCTGGTCGACGTACTCCCCGACCATCGCGCGCACCTCGGCGGAGCGGACCAGTTCGCCGTAGTCCTTGCCCGCCATGCCGTTCTCCGCCGCCCAGGAAGCCATCGCGTCGGCGTCGAGGGTGATCAGGGCGACCACGAAGTTCCGCTCCGCCCCGAAAACCAGGAACTGGCTGGCGTACGGGCAGATCGCGGCGAACTTCGATTCGATCGACGACGGGGCCACGTACTTGCCGCCGGAGGTTTTGAACAGGTCCTTCAGCCTGCCGGTGATGGTGAGGTAACCGTCCTCGTCGAGGCTGCCCTGGTCACCCGTGCGCAGCCAGCCGTCCTCGGTGAACGCCGCGGCCGTTTCCCCCGGCAGGTTGTGGTAGCCCGCCATGATGTGCGGGCCGCGCAGCAGCACCTCGTCGTTCTCGCCGATCTTGACCTCGGCGCCGGGCAGCGGCCGCCCCACGGTGCCGAACCGGTTGGTGTCCGGGTGGTTCACCGCCGCCCCGGCGGTGTTCTCGGTCATGCCGTACCCCTCGAGGATCAGGATGCCCGCGGCGCCGAACCACTCGGCGATCTCCCGGTTCAGCGCCGCCGAGCCCGAGATGAAGAACCGCACCCGGCCACCGAACCGGGCCCGCACCTTGCTGAAGACGAGCTTGTCGGCCAGCGCGTGCCGCAGCTTCAGCGGCAACGGCACCGGCTCGCCCCGGCGCTTGAGTTCCTCGACCCGCAACCCGGTTTCGAACGCCTTCTGGAAGATCTTCTCCTTCGCCCCGCCCTCGGCGGCCTGCATGGTCTGGATGCGCGCGTACGCCTTCTCGAAGATGCGCGGGGCGGCCCCCATGAAGGTCGGCTTCACCTCGGCGCAGTTGTCGACGATCTTGTCCACCCGCCCGTCGATGGCCGAGGCGAACCCGCACGCCAGCTGCGAGGACAGCAGCACCTTGCCGAACGCGTGCGCCATCGGCAGCCACAGCAGCTGCAGGTCCTCCTCGCCGAGGATGTGCTGCGCCTCGATCGCCGCGCCCTCGTAGACCCAGCCCTGGTGCCGCAGCCGGACGCCCTTGGGCTTGCCGGTGGTGCCGGAGGTGTAGATGAGCGTGGCCAGGTGGTCCGGCTGGATCGCCTCCGCCGTGGCCTCGATGACGCCGGGGTGTTCGGCGAGGTAGGCGTCCCCGAGTGCGCCCAGTGCGGCCAGGTCCAGCACGAACTCGCCGTCGGCGGTGCCGTCGAAGGTGATCACCTTCGTCAGGTTCGGCAGTGACTCACGGGGCACCTTCGCGATCTGCTCGTCGTCCTCGGCGAAGAGCACGCGGCACTCCGCGTCGCCGAGGATGTAGGCGGTGTCGGTGGCGTTGGTGGTCGGGTAGACCGTGGTCGTCGCCCCACCGGCGCACATCACCGCCAGGTCGGCGAGCACCCACTCGTAGCGCGTACCCGACGCGATGCCGACGCGCTGCTCGGACTCGATGCCGAGCGACAGCAGTCCGGCGGCCAGCCTGCGGACCTCGTCGCTGGTCTGCCGCCAGGTCACCGACTCCCACCCGCCGCCGTCGCGGGGGAAGCGGAACGCTTCGAGGTCCGGGGTCCTGGCGACCCGCTTGAGGAACTGGACGGCCACGTTGGGCTCGAGGTGATCGACGAAGCCGGTGTCGACGGTCATGGTGCTCCTCATTCGTTCGCTGGGGTGGTTCAGCGGCCGGTCCAGACCGGGGACCGCTTTTCGGCGAACGCCGCGACGCCTTCGCGCGCGTCCTCGGAAAGCAGCACCGGACTGGCCAGTTCACTCTGCCGTGCGAAAGCCTCGGCGGCATCCCAGCCGGCCGCGGCGTCGATCACCTCCTTGCCCACGCGGACCGACAACGGTGCGTTCGCCGCGATCCGGGCCGCCATCGCGAGCGCCGCGTCGAGCGCGGTGCCGCGGGGCACGACCTCGTTGACCATTCCCAGCCGGGCGAGCCGGTCGGCGGGCAGCGGCTCGGCGACCAGCGCGAGTTCGAGCGCGACGGCACGCGGCAGGCGGGCCGCCGTGCGCCAGAGCCCGCCCGCCGCGGCCAGCAGCCCGCGCTTGGCCTCGGGCAGCCCGAACTTCGCGTCCTCGGCGGCGACGATGAAGTCCGCGCAGAGCGCCAGTTCGAAACCACCGGCGAGGGCGGCGCCTTCGACCGCGGCGATGGTGGGCTTGATCGGTGGTCCGGCGGTCAGGCCCAGCGGCCGCGGCGGTCGGTGACGGGCACGGAACCGCGGTTCGCCTCGGCCAGGTCCATGCCCGCGCAGAAGGTCTCCCCCGCCCCGGTCAGCACCAGCACCCGCACGGCCGGGTCGGCTTCGGCGTCGTCGACCGCCTGTTCGAGGGCGAGGGCCATGCGCCGGTCGACCGCGTTGCGGACCGACGGCCGGTTGAGCGTGATCACCGAAATCGCCCCGTCCGGCCCTCGGCGTTCGGTGCGCACGGGCGCGTCCGGTGGCGGTGGCAGTTCCTGGCGAGCCCGGTCGACGACCTCGATCCGGCCGTCGGTGGCGCGGACGCGACACCGCAGGAAGTCCGTCTCGGCGGACGGATCTTCCTGACGCAGCAACACCCGGGTGCCGTGGTCGTCGAGCACGCTCAGCAGCCACGCCTCCGGCTCGCCGTCGCCGCGGTGGACCAGGGTGGCCGCCTCGACCACACCGGTGCCGGGCAACTCCGTCGACACCGGGCGCGTCGCCGGCCGCGAGAACGCCGGGCGCAGGTGCGCGAACGCCTTCTCCGGCGGGGTGGCGGAGTAGACGCCGACGGAGTGCTTGGTGGCGTACCAGCCCAGCGAAGTGGTGAGGCCGACCTCGGCCGGAGCGTCCCTGAGCCGCGGCACCATCGTCGCCACCGCGTGGGTCCCGTAGTTGTTGCCCGGCCCGCCCGCCGACGTGAGCCCGCCGGTGACGCTCAGCGGGCGCGACGGGTCGTCCCACGGCAACCCGAGCGCGTTCGCCGCGAGCTGGACCGCCGAGGGGAAGCACGAGTAGAGGTCGACCGGCCCGAGGTCCGCCACGGACACCCCGGCGTGCCCGAGGGCAGCCGCCCCGGCCGCGGCGATCGCCGGGGACTCGGCGAGGTCGGCGCGCTCGGAGACGAACCACTCCTCGGTGGCCGACGCCCCGGCGTGCACGAACACCCAGCGGTCCTGCGGAACACCCGCCGCCCGCGCCGCCGCGACACTGGTCACCACCAGTGCGGCGGCCAGGTCGACCTGGAGGTTGGCGCACATCAGCTTGGTGTACGGCTCGCTGACCCAGCGGTTCCGCTCGCCCGGCGTGGCGATCTCCTCGGCCGTGCGCGCGGCCGGGTCCCACGCGTACGGGTTCCCGGCGGCCACCTCGGACATCCGCGACCAGAGCGCGGCGATGCGCTCGCGGTGCTCGCCGGGTCCGCTCCCGGCGCGTCCCCGCAACGCCGATTCCAGCAGCGGGTAGACGAAGATCGGCGCCCCGAGCCCCACGGCGGTCTCGGCTTCGTTGTTGGCGGGCCGGTCCTGCCCGATCTTCCGGTCGGGCGCGGCCGATCCCGGTTGCCGCCTCCACCCCGGCTCGCGGCCCCGGCGTTGCAACGCGGCCATCGTGGCACCGGCTTCGGCTCCCGAGATCAACGCGATCGCGGCGCGGCCGTCGACGATTTCCTGAGCCGCGTCGTTGACCGCGAGCTGACCGCCGTCCCCGCCCTGGGCGCTGGTCTGCACGGTCGTCGCCCGCGTGGCGCCGACGAGTTCGGCGACCGCGCCCGCCTGGTCGGCGTAGCTCCAGGAAGCGCTCGGCACCGCGTAGACCAGGTCGGCCTGGGACAGCAGGTCGATTCCGGCGCCGGAATCGGCAGCCGCCGCCCGCAGCGCCTCGGCCGCCAGCTCGGCCGGTTCCCGGGGTGCGGCCAGGTCCGGCCGGCGCTGCACCACCTGCCCGACGCCCACCACCACCGGGGTGCGCGGGTCGAGCAGCCTGCCGGTCCGCTCGTGGCGGACCGGTTCGCCCGGTACCGGCAGCCGCCGCCCCGGCGCGCCCTCCGCCAGGCCGCTCAGCGCGGTGACCGAATCGGCGAGCGCCTGCTCGACGCTGCGCACCGCCGTCGCCCCGACCGGCCCGCGCACCGGCGAACCGTCCAGTGCGGCGTCCAGCCGGATGACCGCGCCCCCCGGCGACGGCCGCACGGTGCACCACAGGCCCAGCGTGATGCCCATCGGCCCGGTGCCGCGCAGGGCGAACCCGTGCTCGTCGGCCCGCTCGGCCACCCACCTGACCTGGGCGGGGACGTCCATCAGCCGGATCTGCTGGGTGAACTCCGCCCCCGGTTCGATCCGGCCGGGCCGTTCTCCCCGCCACGCCGCGTGCAGGGTCAGCCATTCGTGGGCCCGGTCGAGGTCGCGGGCGAGGTCGACGACCACGGTGGGGCCGGCCGAGACGGTGCCCAGTGCGGTCACGTGGCGGGCGTAGCCGTCCACCCCGGCCGGAGCCGGCACCTCCGGCAGGTCCGGTGACGGCACCTGCTCGGTACGCGTGAAGCGGTCACGCACCAGCGCACGCAGCACGGGCACCAGGGAACGCAGCGCGGCTCGGGCCTTCATGCACGCACCTTCCACAAAGCAGTCCGATCAGACTGTTTCGCGATCGTGCCACTACAGTGGCCCCGTGTCCACAGTGCAGCCCCCTCGGCAGGACCGCTCGGCGGCGACCCGCGCGCGGTTGATCGAGGCGGCGTACGCCTGCCTGCTGGACGGCGGCTACGCGGCCACCACGGTCGGCGCGGTGCAGCAGCGGGCGGGGGTGGCGCGCGGCACCCTGCTGCACCACTTCCCCACCCGCGCGACGCTGATGGCCGCGGTGGTCGACGACATCGCCGACCGGCGGCTCGAGGTGCTCGACGGGGCGGCACCCACCGGCGGCGGCTGGGACGCCGTGGTCGACCTCGTCTGGCGTGACCTGCAGAGCCCGGTGTTCGCCGCGGCGCTCGAACTGTGGGTCGCCTCGCGCACCGACGCCGAGCTGCGGACCGCGCTGGCCCCGGTGCAGCGGCGGGTGTTCACCTCGATCCGGCGCGCCATCACCGCGTTCGTCGGCGAGGACGACCCGCGGGTGCCGACGCTGGCGCAGTTCACCATCGACCTGCTCACCGGCACCGCGATGAGCCGGGTGGTCGATCCCGATGCCGACGTCTCGGTGGTCGTGGAGCGCTGGAAGCAGACGCTGGCCGCCCTCACCGCTTCACCGGAATTTCCTCGCTGACGCCTGATCCCACGCGCTGTGGCGGAAACCGGGCCCGCACCCAGCGCACCGGCGGCGCTCGCCGCGGAACGCGCGCTGGGCGTCGGCTTCGGTGCCATCGAGCCCAGCGCCCAGGGCGTCGCCTTTCGAGCACCCCGGCGGCGGCTCACCTTGCCCTTGGTGCCGCTGCACGAAATCGCCAACCTGGGCTTTTTGCTCGCCCCCTGCCGCCGATTCGGCAAGTAGCCGCTCAACGGCGCCGGACCGGGGAACCCCGTCAGGGCTTGCGGCCGACCGCCGCGACGATGCAGTTGCCCGCGGCCGGGCGCGGGGTGGTGCGCGGGCCGGTGGGGTACCACTCGTCGTTGACCACCAGGCCGGGTGGGAGCAGGTCCAGGCCGGTCAGCATCTCCTCGATCTGCGCCCGGGTGCGGAAGAAACCCCGGCTGATGCTCGAGTTGAGGATCGACTGCACCCGGTGGGCGACCGGGCTGTTTTCGTTTTCGGGGTCGAAGAAGTGCGAGAACACCACGTACGAACCCGACGGCAGCGCCTCGACGTACTCCCGCATCACCTCCGCCGGGGCGAGGCCCTCGTCGGCGGAGTGGTGGTGCAGCGTGGCGACCTGCAGCAACGCCAGCGGGCGCTGGAAGTCCAGGTGCCGCAGCACCGTCTCGTGCTTGAGCACCGCGGGCGGGTCGAAGATGTTCGCGCCGACCAGGTAGGTCTTGTCGTTGTCCTCCAGCAGCGCCCGGCCGTGCGCCAGCACCACCGGGTCGTTGTCCACGTAGACGACGCGGGAGTCGGGGTTCTCGCGCTGGGCGACCTGGTGCGTGTTCTCCGCGGTCGGCAGGCCGGAACCGCAGTCGAGGAACTGGTCGATGCCGGCCTTGCGGGCCAGGAAGCCCACCGCCCGGATGAGGAACTTCCGGTTGCTGACCGCGATCTCGTTCACCTCGGGCACGGCGGCGTTGAGCTGGGCCAGCAGCTGCCGGTCGACCTCGTAGTTGTCCTTGCCGCCCAGCGCCGCGTCGTACGCCCTGGCCACGCTCGGCGTGGTGGTGTCGATGCCGGCCGAAGGCAGCTCTTGCGCGGCGGTGTCGTCGGCCATGAATACCTCGCAAATCGGATCACCGGATGGCTTGGTGCCGGTACCTTACCGGGCACCGGCCGCACCCGGCTCGGCGCGCCGCACCTTTCCCGTGGCGTTGCGGGGCGGCGGCGAGGTGGTCAGCGGCCAGCGCGAAGGCACCTTGTAGTACGCCGGGTGCCCGGCGGTGTCCCCGCCGCCGGGCACCCGGCGGCACGACCGGTGCGCACACCTCCTGCCCCAGGTCGTCGTGGTCGAGGCCGAACACGGCCGATCCGGCGGCGCCCGGGTGTTCGGCAGCACCACGGTCCCGCCGGTGGCCAGCCGCGGCACCGGCAGCCCGGATGGTGGCCCAGCACGCGACTATCCACTCCGGACAGTTGGCGGCCGAGACCAGGTACTCCCGGTCAGCCGGTGCGGGTGCCGCCGCCGGCAGCGCGGCCGGGTTCGGCGCGCGGCGGCGAACACCGGGACCGCGACCGGTTCCGCGCCAAGGCAGCGGGGCTGCGCGCTCAGGTCGTCAGGTCGAGGGCCGCCCGGACGAAGGCGTCGGTGTCGAGGCCGTGGTGGCGGTAGACGTCCTCCAGCGAACCGGACTGGCCGAACCGGGTGACGCCCAGCGCGGTGGTGGCGACGCGGTTGACCGTGGCCAGGAACGACAGCGTGTGCGGGTGGCCGTCGAGCGCGGTGACCAGCGGTGCCGCGCGGTCGGCGGGGAACACCTGGTCGAGGATCCAGGTGTCGGCCGGTTCGTGCCCCTGCCGCGCCCTCACGGCCCGGTAGAGCAGGTCGGGACTGGTCACGCACACCACGTCGGCGGCGATGCCGACCTGGTCGAGGCGCTCGGCCGCGGCGAGCGCCTCGGGCACGACGGCGCCCATCGCGGCGATGGTGACCCGCGGTGCCGCCGAGCGGCGCAGGAGGTAGGCACCGGCCACCACCTGGCGGCGGCGGCGGTCACGGGCAGCCGGATCGGCGGGCACCGCCGCCAGCTGCTGCGGCACCGGCCGGGTGGACAGGCGGAGGTAGGCCGAGGTGCCGTCCGGGCGGCCCAGCCGGGACAGGCAGGCCAGCAGCGCCCACTCCGTGTCGATGGCGAACGCGGTCTCGTAGCTCACGCAGCCGGGTTGCTCCAGCCCGATGGACGGGGTCTTGATCGACTGGTGCGCCCCGCCCTCCGGGGCCAGCGACACCCCGGACGGCGTGCCGATCAGGATCGACTGGCCACCGGCGTAGATGCCGTAGGACCACGGTTCCAGCGCGCGTTCGACGAACGGGTCGTAGAGCACGCCGATCGGCAGCAGCGGTTCGCCCCAGCGGCTCCAGGTGGCCCCCAGTTCCCCGAGCATGCTGACCAGGTTGACCTCGGCGATGCCGAGTTCGATGTGCTGGCCGGTCGGCTTCTCCCGCCAGTGGAGGATGGTCTCGGCGTCGTCGGCGAACCAGTCGGTGCGTTCCCGTGACGACCAGACGCCGACCTTGTTCACCCAGCCGCCGAGATTGGTGGTGGAGCTGACGTCGGGGCTGACCGTCACCACCCGCCGCGCGGCCTCGGGTGCCTCCCGGCTGAGGTCGAGCAGGGCCCGGCCCAGCGCGGCCTGCGTGGTCGCCGTGCCCGACGGGGTGCGCCCGAAGTCGGCGGGCACCTCGGGCGGGGTGCGGTGCGCCACCCGCGGCCGGCGCAGGCGCGCCGCGGTCTCGGCGCACATCCGCTGCTCGGCGCTGCCCGCTTCGAACGCCGCCCACGGGTCGTCCGGGTCCGCGCCCACCCGGGCCGCCAGCTCGCGCAGCTGCGCGTCGGTCAGCAGCGCCGAGTGGTTCTGCGGGTGGCCCCTGGTGTCCAGGCCGTAACCCTTGACGGTGTAGGCGAAGATGACCGTCGGCCGGGTGTCGTCGATGGACTCGAAGGCCCGGTCGAGCGCTTCCTGGTCGTGGCCGCCGAGGTTGCCGAAGGCCGCCACCAGCGTCGCGTCGTCCACTTCGGCCTGCAGCGCGGCGATCCGGTCGGCGCCGGGGCCGTCGCCGGGCAGGCGGCGGCGGAGTTCGGCGGCGTCGCACCGCAGCAGCCGCTGGTACTCCGGGTTGGGCATGGCGTCGATCCGGCCGCGCAGTTCCTCCCCGCCGGGGCGGGCGAACAGCTCCTCGATCAGCCGCCCGTACTTCACCGTGACCACCTGCCAGCCCGCCGCGGCGAACATGTGCTGCAGCTTGGCGGCGGCGATGTTCGGCACCACCCGGTCCAGCGACTGGCGGTTGAGGTCGACCACCCAGACGATCTCCCCCAGTTCGGCCACGGCCGGGTCGAGCACCGTCTCCCACACCGCACCCTCGTCCAGTTCGGCGTCGCCGACCAGCGAGTACTGGCGCCCGGACCCGGCGGTGCCGAACGCCGAATCGACGTACCGGCGCGAGATGGCGCCCCAGATCGGGGCGGTGGCGCCGATGCCGACCGAGCCCGTCGAGTAGTCGACCGGATCGGGGTCCTTCGCCCGGCTGGGGTAGCTCTGCAGGCCGCCGAACTCGCGCAGCCGCGGCAGGTAGGCGGCGTCGAGGTCGCCGAGGAGGTAGTTGATCGCGTGCAGCACCGGTGAGGCGTGCGGCTTGACCGAGACCCGGTCCTCCGGCCGCAGGTGCCGGAACCACAGCGAGGTCATCACCGACACCATCGAGGCCGAGGACGCCTGGTGACCGCCGACCTTCAACCCGGACGGGTTCGGCCGCACCCGGTTGGCGTGGTGGATGACCGCCGACGACAACCAGAGCAGCCGGTCCTCGATCCGCTTGAGGGTGTCGACGTCGGCGGTGGCCGGGCTGGTCATCTGTGGGGTCCTCCTCGACCGGGCAGCAGCCCACAGCTCAGCAAGCGCCCGGCCGTCCGCGCAAGATCCGGCGGGCAGACTGGGCAGATTGCCCAATCCGCGCCGGCGCCGGGCGGACCGGCGGGACAACCTGCGCAGTCCGCGCCGCGACGGGACGCATATTCTAGTGCTAGAGTAACCGCCGTGAAGCCGACCTTGACCGACGCGGAGTTGACCGTGCTCGGCCTGCTGGCGGAGCAGCCGCGGCACGGGTACGAGCTGGAGAAGGTGATCGAGGAGCGCGGGGTGCGGGCGTGGACCGCGCTCGGCTTCTCATCCATCTACTACGTGCTCGACAAGCTGGCCAAACGCGACCTGATCGAGGCGACCAGCGCGCCGGGGCCGGCGAAGTCGCGCACCACCTTCCGCGTCACCGAGGCCGGTCACGCCCTGTGCGCCGCCGCCACGCGCGAGGCGCTGGCGACGCTGACCCCGGTGCGGGCCCGCGTGCTGATCGGGCTGGCGAACAGCCCCGGCCTGCCGGAGGCGGAGGTGGTGGTCGGGCTGACCCGGCGCCTGGCCGCCCTGCGCGAACAGCTCGCCGAGGTCCGGGCGGCCCGCGCCGGGCAGGAACCCCTGCCCCCGGCGGCGCACGCGATCTTCGGCCACAGCGAGGCCATGCTGGCGGCCGACACCGCCTGGACCGAGTCCACACTGGACGAGTTGACCAAGGGATCAGCGATGGACAAGTACGACATCAAGAAGGCCCACCGCGCGCTCTACGCGCCGCCGTCGGCGGAGTTCACCGTGGTAGAGGTGCCGCCGATCCGCTACCTCGCGGTCGACGGGCGGGGCGACCCGAACACGGCACCGGCGTACGTGCACGCGGTCGAAGCCCTGTACGGGGTGGCCTACTCGCTCAAGTTCGCCGGGAAGAAGGCCGACGGCCGCGATTTCGTGGTGGGCCCGCTGGAGGGCCTGTGGCGAGCCGATGACCCCGGCTCGTTCCTCGCCCGGCGCAAGGACGAATGGCAGTGGACCATGCTGATCAGCCAGCCGGACTGGACCACCGAGGAGCAGGTTCAGGCCGCCGTCGACAGCGTCGCGAAGAAGAAGGAGAACCCCGCACTCGCCGACCTCCGGCTGATCACCCTCGCCGAAGGGACCTGCGTGCAGATCCTGCACCTCGGTCCCTACGACGACGAAACCCCGGTGCTGGAGCGGCTGCACCACCACTACCTGCCCGAGCACGGCTTGACGTACAACGGCGACCACCACGAGATCTACCTCAGCGACCCGCGCCGGACGGCCCCGGCCAAGCTGAAGACCGTCCTGCGGCAACCGGTCAAACCCGCTTAGCTCAGCCGAAGCGCCCGGCGATCAGGACAAGGGCGGTCCGCGGGGCGGCGGGACGGGCATAATGGCGGCGTGGACGCCAAGCAGCCAACGGTGCCGGAGCGGTTCGCCGACCCCGATGTGTCGTTGTACGCCTTGGCGGAGGACGCCATCCAGGTGGTGTGCCCGGTGTGCCGGGCCCGCGCCGAAGTGGTGCCGTGGCTCGACGGGAAACCGCGTGGCACCCCCTCGATCGGCCGGCCTCGCCGGCTGGTGTGCCGCGCCTGCGGCCACGTCAGGAAATGGCCCGGTGAAGCCAGGGACACGACGTCGTACTGGGGCGGCCCGGTCGACCCGTACTTCCGCCTGCCGCTGTGGCTGCGGGCGGATTGCTGCGGCAACCGGACCCTGTGGGCGTTGAACGAACGCCACCTGGACATCCTGGCGGGGTACGTCGGTGCACGGCTTCGCGAACGCGCCGAGCAACCCGGGCTGACCATGCTGGCCCGGCTTCCGGCGTGGCTCAAGTCGGCCAAGCACCGCACCGAGGTCCTGCGGGTCCTCGGCCGCCTGCGAGCGTCCCTCTCACCGTGACGCAGGCAGCGCAGTTGCGGGAGGTCCACCCGTGAGCCAGAACCCGGTCCGCCGCCGGATCCCGCGCTGGGGTGACGTGGCGCCGTTCCTGCGCCGCCCGGATTCCGCGGGGGTCCGGCCCGACGCCGTCGATCGGCGCCTTGCCCGCTGCGTGACCATCGGCGACCTGGAACGACGGGCGAAGCGCCGGGTCCCCCGCCCGGTCTGGGACTACGTGCACACCGGCTCCGAGGACGAAATCACCCTGCGCCGCAACCGGGAAGCGTTCGAGCGGGTCGAATTCAGCCCGCGTGCCTTCGAGCAGACCGGCGAACCCGAGCTGACCACCACGATCCTCGGCGAACCGGCTGCCTTGCCGTTGCTCCTGGCGCCGACCGGGTACAGCCGGATCAGCCACCACACCGGCGAGACCGCGGTGGCCTCGGCCGCGGCCGAGGCCGGGGTGCCGTACACGCTGTCCACCTACGCCACCACCGCGATCGACGCGGTCGGCCGGGCGGCACCCGGTGGGCGGAACTGGTTCCAGTTCTACGTCATGCGCGATCGCGCGGTCAGCCGGGCGCACGCCGAGGAAGCGCGGCGGCAGGGTTACGAAGCCGCGGTGATCACCGTCGACACGGCGCTCACCGGGCTGAAGGTCAGCGATCTGCGCAACGGTTTCTCCGTCCCGCCGCGGTTGACCGCGCGCGGGTTCGCGGGTTTCGCCCGCCGCCCGGCGTGGGTGGCGAACCTGCTGACCACCGATCCGCTGCGGTTCGCCACCTTCCCGCCGGACTCGGAGTACGGCGTGTGGGGCGCGGCGGACCACCTGCGCGAGCCCCGGCTGAAACCGGCGGACATCGCCTGGCTCAAGGAGCTGTGGGGCGGCCCGGTGGTGGTCAAGGGCGTCATCTCGGTCGAGGACGCGATCACCGCGGTGGACGCCGGTGCCGACGCCGTGCAGCTGTCCAACCACGGTGGCCGCCAGCTCGACCGCACGCCCGCCCCGCTGGAACTGCTGCCGCGGGTGGCCGACGCGATCGGCGACCGGGCCGAGGTGTACCTCGATTCGGGCGTGCGCAGCGGCGCCGACGTGGTGGCCGCGCTGGGACTGGGCGCCCGCGCGGTGGGCATCGGCCGTCCCTACCTCTACGGCCTGATGGCGGGCGGACGGCGCGGGGTCGCCCGCTGCCTGGAGATCTTCGCCACCGACCTGCGGCGGACGATGGCGCTGCTCGGCACGTCGAGCGTCGAGGCCATCGGCCCGCAGCACGTCCGCCTGCGCGGGGAACCCGGCTGAGCTCATCCCACCGGGGGCACTGTGGCGCGGCCCCGGATGATGGCCGAGTGCATGCCGTCGGCGACCGGCTGCGCCGGGGTGATCTCGATGTCGCTGAACCCGGCTGCCGCCAGACCGGCCCGGTATTCGCTGAACGAGAGCGCTCCGGCGATGCAGCCGACGTGGTCGCCGCGTTCGGCGCGCTGGGCGGGGGACAGTGAGTCGTCGGCGACGACGTCGGAGATGCCGAGGCGGCCGCCGGGCTTGAGCACGCGGAAGGCTTCCGCGAACACGGCGGGCTTGTCGGTGGACAGGTTGATCACGCAGTTCGAGATCACCACGTCGATGGTGCCGGCGGGCAGCGGAATCGCTTCGATGGTGCCCTTGAGGAATTCGACGTTCGTGACACCCGCCTTCGCGGCGTTGGCGACGGCCAGTGCCAGCATCTCGTCGGTCATGTCCAAGCCGTAGACACGACCGGCGGGCCCGACCCGGCGAGCCGACAGCAGCACGTCGATCCCCCCGCCGGAACCCAGGTCCAGCACGCGTTCGCCGGGGTGCAGCTCGGCCACGGCGGTGGGGTTGCCGCAGCCGAGGGAGGCGGCGACGGCTTCGGCGGGCAGGGTTTCGCGCTCGCTGTCGGAGTAACCGATCGAACCGAAGTTCTCGTCGGCCGGGCCGCAGCAAGCCGAGCCGCCCGAGCTGACCTGGAGGGCGGCCTCGGCGTAACGCTGCCGCACGGTTTCCCGCAGTTCGGTCATCGTCCGCTCCCATCTGCTTGTATCGACGTCCGTTGATGCAAGCTTGCGGGTTGGATCGAAGAACGTCAAGATAGAAGGATGTCGATGCAAGAGGCGGGCGGGTGCTGCGCGGGGCTGTCGTCGGCGCCGCTGCAGGAGGCCGAGGCCGGTGAGCTGGCCAAGGTGTTCAAGGCGCTCGGCGATCCGGTGCGGCTGCGCCTGCTGTCGATGATCGCTTCCCGCGAGGGTGGCGAGATGTGCGTGTGCGAGCTGACCCCGGCGTTCGACCTGGCCCAGCCGACCATCTCGCACCACCTCAAACTGCTGCGCCAGGCCGGGCTGATCGACGGTGAACGGCGCGGGACCTGGGTCTACTACTGGGCCGTCCCGGCCACGATGGATCGGCTGGCGGGCTTGCTGCGGTCCCCGGCGCGGCGGTGAGCGCCGCGCCGGGGGAGCGCTTTCACCGCACCCGCGTCATGGTGGAGGCGTAGCCGCCGCCTCCCGGGTAGGTCCACTCACCGGTGACCAGGTCGCCTTCGGCGTTGAAGGTGCCCCGGTAGTGGGCCGGGCTGCCCTTGGCCCCGCCCCAGATGGTGAGCACGTCCCCGTCGAGTTCGTAGACGTAGTCGAAGGTGTTCCCGGCCGCGTCGTAGAACCGCGAAACCACGTCGGTGCCGACCGGCTCGCCGAACGGGTGCAGGTGCCCGATCACCTCGATGCCGGTCACCGCTTCACCGGCCTGGCTGAGTTCGATGTGCTGCAGCAGGAAGAACCCGCCGCGCAGCCACTCGTACCGCACGGTGCCCTCGGCGCCGCCGGTCACCGTCCAGGTGCCGACCAGGCGGTCGAGTGCGGTCACCGCGGCGCTGGGCTGGATGGTCTCGGTCATCGTGTCCTCCTCGGCAGTGGGTGTTGATGCCGGTACCTCGGAGCCGCCGGACCCCCTTCGACACCTCTTTCATGTGGCCTGGATCACTCCGCGAGCCGGTCGAGATCGTGAGTTCGGCTCCGAGGTGACGGCAGGGGGCCGCCGTACGGTGGCCCGGACGAAGTTCGAGGAAGAGGAACCACGATGAAGTACCTGCTGCTCAGCTACACCCCCGCCGCCGCGTGGGACGCCGCGACCGCGGACACCCCGTCGGAGGACGCGCTGGCCGCGTTCGCCTTCTACCAGGAGTTCGAGCGCGAACTGGTGGAGAGCGGCGAGTTCGTCACCAGCTCGGGCCTCGGGCACCCGGCGGTCAGCACCACGGTCCGCCCCGGCGCGAACGGTGCGGTCGCCACCGACGGGCCGTTCGCCGAGCTGAAGGAGGTCCTGGCCAGCTTCGCCGTGATCGACGTGGTGAGCCACGAACGCGCGGTCGAGATCGCCGCGCGCATCGTCGGCGCGCTCGGCGAGCCGATCGAGGTCCGGCCGATCATGGGAGAGGACTTCGGGGGTTGAACGTCGACATCGAGCACCTGTTGCGCACCGAGGCACCGCAGGTGCTCGGCGCGCTGGTGCGCCGACTCGGCCGGTTCGACCTGGCCGAGGACGCGGTGCAGGAGGCGCTGCTGGTGGCGAGCCGGGCGTGGCCGGTCGACGGGGTGCCGGAGAACCCCCGGAGCTGGCTGATCCGGATCGGCTACCGCAAGCTGATCGACCTGCTCCGCGCCGACCAGGCCCGCCGCCGCCGGGAAACCGAAGCCGGAGTGGCCGAGATCGCCATGGCCGAACCGGCCCGGCAGGTCTCGGTGCGGGACACCGACGACAGCCTGACCCTGCTGCTGCTCTGCTGCCACCCGGCACTGAGCAGCACCTCGCAGGTGGCGCTGACCCTGCGGGCCGTCGGCGGCCTGACCACCGCCGAGATCGCGCACGCCCACGGCACCACCGAGGCGACCATGGGCACCCGGATCAGCCGGGCCAAGCAGCAGCTGGCCCGGGCGGGTGCCCGGTTCACCCCACCGGCCGGCGCCGATCGCGACAGCCGGATGGCCGCGGTGATGCGGGTGCTCTACCTCGTCTTCAACGAGGGCTACACCGCGAGCGCGGGCCGTGAACTGGCCAGGGTGGACCTGACGCGGGAAGCCATCCGGCTCACCCGCATGCTGCACGGCCAGCTGCCCGGCGACGCCGAAGTCACCGGGCTGCTGGCGCTGATGCTGCTCACCGAAGCCCGCCGCGCGGCCCGCACCGACAACGGGGCGCTGGTCCCGCTGGACGAGCAGGACCGGACGCGGTGGACCCCCGAGCTGATCCGCGAGGGCACCGGACTCCTCGACGCCGTCTGGCCGCGGCGGGAGATCGGGCCGTACCAGCTGCAGGCGGCGATCGCCGCGGTGCACGCCGCCGCCGAAACCGCGGAGCAGACGGACTGGCCGCAGATCGCCGCCCTCTACCTGTGGCTCGAACGGCTCACGCCGACCGCCCCGGTGCGGCTGAGCCGGGTGGTGGCGGTGGCCAAGGCGTACGGGCCGGACCGCGGCCTCGCCCTGCTCGACGATGTCAACCGGCGGTACCGGCTCGACCAGGAAACCCTGACCAGGCAACGGGAACGGGCCGTGCGGGCGCACCTGCTCCAGCTCACCGGTGACGACGCCGGTGCTGCCGAGTTGTACCGGGAGGCGGCGGCGTTGACCGGCAACGAGGTGGAGCGGCGGTATCTGCTGGGCAAGGCCGAACGCCTCCGTTGAGTTATGCGGGTTCTGCCTGGCTGGTGGGGTTGACCGGGAACGAGGTCGAGCACGGCACGCCTAGGACGGAATGGTGGCGTCCAGGTGGGTGGCCAGTTCGGCGGGTGAGGGGTGCGCCCAGATCTCGGCGGAGGTCAGCGGGAGGTCCAGGTCGGTCTGCAGGCGGCGCGTCAGGGCCACCGCGAGCAGCGAGTCCAGGCCGAGGTCGGTGAACTTCGCGTGGGCCGGGACGGCGGAGGGCTGGGTGCCGATGAGGGCGGCCAGCGCGGCGACCACCACCTGCTGCACCAGCTGGGTCCGCGCCGGGCCGGGTTTTTCGGCGTGCACCTGGGCGGCCGGGGCTTCACCGCTGGTGGCGGGGCCGTGGGTCAGTTCGGCCAGCAGCGGCGCCTCGACGGCGTGCGGGAAGGCGTGGAACAACGTGTCCGGCTGGTAGTCGAAGACGCCGGTGTTGACCCGCTGGTGCCGCAGGAGCGCTTCCAGGGTGGCGAATCCGTCGGCGGTCGAGATGGTGTCGAAGCCGCGGTCGGCGAAGTCGGTGGCGCGGCCGGCTTCACCCCAGGCGCCCCAGTCGACCGAGAGCGTGGGCAGGCCCTGGTCGTGGCGCCACCGGGCGAAGGCGTCGACCCAGGCACCGGCCGCGGCGTAGTTGGCCTGACCGGCGTTGCCCAGCAGCGCCGACATCGACGAGAACACCACGAACCAGTCCAGCGCACGCCCGCTGACCGCCTCGTGCAGGTTCTGCGCGCCGGTGACCTTGGGCCGCCACACGCGTTCGAGCTTTTCCGCGGTGAGCCCGGCGATCGGGGTGTCGTCGAGCACGACGGCGGTGTGCAGGACGCCACGCAACTCCTCCCCCGCCGCGGCGACCAGGCGGCGTGCGGTGTCCGGGTCGGTGATGTCACCACGGACCACCTCGACCGAGCACCCGCGTGCCACGGCGTCGCGCAGCACGTCGGCGGCCTCTGGCGCCGGGTCCCCCCGCCCGCCGACGACCACGCGGGCCGCTCCCCCGGCAGCCAGCCACCGCACCGCTTCCAGTCCGAGCCCGCGGGTGCCCCCGGTGACGACGTAGGCCCCACCGGCCCGCACCACCTCCTCCCCGGCCACCGCGGGCAGGCGCAGCCGGTGCCCGGCGGGCGGGAACTCCAGCACCAGCCGTCCGATGTGGTCACCGGAGGCGAGCTGCCTGAACGCCTCCACCGCCTCCGGCAGCGGCACGACCGTGCTGGGCAGCAGCGGCAGGCGCTGCTCCCCCAGATCGGCGACCACCTTCAGCATCGCTTCCCGGAACACCGCCGGCTGCTCGGCGGCGGTCAGCACCAGATCCAGGGCGGCATAGGTGACGCCGTGCCGGAACGCGCCGAGGTCGACGCGGGCGCCGTCGTAGAGGTCGCGCTTGCCGATCTCCACGAAACGCCCGGTGGGCGCGAGCAGCGCCAGGGACGCCCGCATGGCCGCGCCGGTCAGCGAGTTGAGCACCGCGTCGACGCCCCGCCCGCCGGTCACTTCCCTGACCTGGTCGGCGAAATCCAAGGTGCGGGAGTCGAAGACGTGCTCGACGCCCAGGTCCCGCAGGTACTGGCGCTTGGCTTCGGTGCCCGCCGTGCCGATCACCGTGGCCCCGAGCGACCGGGCCACTTCGAGCGCGGCCAGCCCGGTGCCACCGGCGGCCGAGTGCACCAGCACGGTCTCCCCGGCCCGCAGGTGCGCGAGGTCGTGCAGCGCGTGCCAGGCGGTGAGGTAGGTCAGCACGGACGCGGTGACGCCGAGCAGCGGCAGCCCGTCCGGGACGCGGGCGGTGAAAGCGGCCGGCACCAGGCACGCCGACGCCATCGTCCCGGTGCCGCCGGGCACCACGCCGACGACCTGGTCCCCCGGCAGCAGGTCTTCGACGCCTTCGCCGACGGCGAGCACCACCCCGCCGACGTCGGAACCCAGCCGCGGCACCGATCCGTCGTCGGTCGGGTAGATGCCGAGCGCGATCAGCACGTCGCGGAAGTGGACGGTGGCCGCCTCGGCCCGCACGAGCACCTGACCCGGGCCCGGGGCGGGCAGCGGCTCCCCGGTGGCGATCAGCCGGATGCGTTCGAGGCCACCGTCGGCGTCGGCCTCCAGCACGTACTCGTCGGTTCCGGCGACCACGTCCACCTCACCGGCCGTGCGGGGGGCGCGAGGGGGCAGCGGCGCGCCGGTCAGCCGCGCCACGTACCGCTCGCCCCCGCGCCAGGCCACCTCCGTCTCGGGGGAACCGGCGAGCACTTCGGCGGCGATGTCCTCGGCGTCGGTTCCGGCGTCGATCCAGGTCACCTCGGACTGCGGTTGCTCGATGGACGCCACGCGGAGCAGCCCCCGCAGCGCCCCCACCCCCGGTGAGGTCGGTTCTCCGTCCAGCACCGGCCGTGCGCCGGCGCTGACCAGCCAGACCCGCGGCGGCGAAGCCTGTTGTGCCTGGGCCCGCAGCAATTCCGCGAACCGCGTCACCCGCTCGAGGTCGTCCAGCTCACCGGTGGCGCACCAGATGACACCCGCACCCCGCGCGTCCACGGGCAGGTCCGTCCGGACCCGGGCGCCGGGCAGGAGCGCGGCCAGGCGGCCGGGCAGTCCCGTGCGGTCGCCCGGTTCCTCGAACAGCACCCAGTCACGGCCCGGCGTCCGCTCCGGCGGCAGGGGCTCGGGGCGCCAGGCGAGCTCGTGCAGCCTGGTGTTCATCCGTGCCCGCGCCGGGGGCACGCTGGTGCTGCGGACCAGCTCCACGCCTTCCAGCGCGCCCAGCCACGTCCCCGCCTCGTCGTAGAGGTCGGCGCGGCCGGTCGCGGTGCCGGTCCCGTCCCAGTCCACTTCGGACCGCACCCAGGTGATCCGGCCGGGGTCGCCGGGCAGCACCACCTCGGCGATCCGGGCGGGCAGCCACGGCACGTCCACGTTGTCCGCGATGAACCCGTCCTGGCTGATCAGCCGCGCGGCCACGGACAGCACGCAGCCGTCGAACAGCACCGGGTGCACCTTCGGCGCGCCGGTCAGGATCGGTGCTTCCAGCGGCACGAGCAGCCGGGTCACGCCGTCGCCTGCCAGTGCCGAGATGGAGTGGAAGGCCGGGCCGGTGTCGAGGCCGATCCGGCGGAACCCTTCGTACACCTCGTCGGCCGGCCGCGTCGTTCCGGGAACGGGCAGGGCGTCACGGGGTTCGGCGGCTTCTTCGCACCGGGTGGCGGCCGCGGTGGCGACGCTTTCCCAGCCACCGCCGCTGTGCTGCAGGATCTCCAGCTCCACCCGCAGCCCCGACCGCGTCGCCGCGACCTGCACCGGCAGCGAACCCGCCAGCGGCAGCATGCGTTCGAAGCGCACGTCCTGCAGGCACACCTCGTCCAGCGCGCAGTCCAGCACCTCGGTGGCCGCGGCCAGGACCAGCTCGGCGTACACCGCGCCCGGCACCAGCGGGGTGCCGCGCAGGGTGTGCTCCCGCAGCCATTCGACCTGCTCGGCTCCGAGATCGGCGCTCCAGACGTGACGGGTGCGGTCCCCGGCGTCCGGGTCCGGCACCAGCGCGCGTTCCCCCAGCCACAGGTGACCGGCCAGGCCACGGGACCCGCGTGGCTGCTCCAGCCAGTAGCGCGAGCGGTCGAACGCCGTGGGCGGGAGCTGCGTGCGCGCCCCGCCGCCGTTGACCGCGGCGAGGTCCACCGGCACGCCGGCCACGTGCAGCGACGCGGCGGCGCGGCACATCGACGCCAGGCCGTCCTGGTCGCGCACCAGGGACGGCACCGCGGTCACCGGCGTGCGCAGCGCCGCCGCGGTCTCCTCCACCGCCTGGGTCAGCAGCGGGTGCGGGGACAGTTCCAGGAACACCTGGTGCCCGTCCTCCACCAGCGCCCGGCTCGCCAGGTCGAACCGCACCGGTGCCCGCAGGTTCCGCGCCCAGTACGCGCCGTCGAACACCACCGCCGCCCGTGGCTCGCCCGCGGTCGAGTAGAACGGCACCTCCGCCGGCGCCCCGTGCAGCCAGGACGCCCGCTCGGTGATCTCGGCGAGGATCGGCTCGACCTGCGGTGAGTGCGCCGCGACCACCACGGCGAGGCGCTTGCCGAACACCCCCCGGTCCTGCCACCGCCGGAGCAGTTCCCCGATCACCTCCTGGTCACCGGCCACCACCGTCGACGCGGGTGCGGTCACCACCGCCACCGACGCGCCGGGGACCCCGGCGATCTCGTGTTCGACCTGCTCCACCGGCAACGCCACGAGGGCCATGCACCCCCCGGCCACGCGCTGGAGCAGCGACGACCGCAGCAGCGTGATCCGCATGCCCTCCTCCGGGGTGAGGATGCCCGCGGCCACCGCCGCCGCGGCCTCCCCCATCGAGTGCCCGACCACGGCGGCCGGGCGCAGCCCCCACGCCCGCCACAGCTGCCCGAGCGCGGTCTGCACCGCGAAGACCACCGGCTGCACCAGGTCCATGCGTTCCAGCCGCGCCCCGGTTTCGATCAGCCGCCGCAGCGGCACGCCGTCGCGCGCGGCCACCGCGTCCAGCCGGTCGATCACGCCGGTGAACACGGCTTCCCGGTCGAGCAGGTCCCTGGCCATGCCCGGCCACTGCGAACCGTGCCCGGAGAACACCCACACCGGCATCCCGGGATCGCCGGTGGTCCCGCCGAGCACGGCCGGGTGCTCCCGCCCTTCGGCGAGCGCGTGCAGGCCGCCGGTGAGTTCCTCGTGGTCCCCCGCGAGGACGCAGGCGCGGTTGGTCAGGTGGCTGCGGTGCACGGCCAGCGTGTGCGCCACGTCGCCGACCCGGGGGCGTTCCGCTTCGAGGTGCCGGGCGAGGCGGGCGGCGGTGGCCGCCAGACCGCCCGGTGACGCCGCCGAAAGCGCGTGCACGGCGGGCCTGCCCGGGGCCGGGCGGCGGCCGGCCGGGGCCGGCGCGGGTGCCTCCTCCACGATGGCGTGCGCGTTCGAGCCCGTCACGCCGAACGCGGAGACCGCGGCGCGGCGCGGTCCGCCGTCGCGGTCCCAGGTCGTGGTCCCGGTGGGCACGAAGAACCTGGTGCCCTCGGCGTCGATCTCCGGATTCCACCGGGTGAAGTGCAGGTTCGCCGGGATGAGCCCGTGCCGGACCGCGAACGCGGCCTTGATCAGGCCCAGCACCCCGGCCGCGCTCTCCGGGTGCCCGATGTTGGTCTTCAGCGCACCCAGCGCACACGGCACGCTCGACGAGCCGTAGGCGTCCGAGAGCGCGCCGAACTCGATCGGGTCGCCCACGGGTGTGCCGGTGCCGTGTGCCTCGACGTAACCGATGGCGTCCGGCGTGGTTCCCGCGGCCCGCATCGCCGCCGTCACCACGTCGCGTTGCGCGGTGCGCGAAGGCTGGGTGACCCCCTGCACCCGGCCGGCGTGGTTGATCGCGGTGCCGGTGACCACCGCCAGCACCCGGTCACCGTCGCGCTGGGCGTCGGGCAGCCGCTTGAGCACGACCATGCCGCAGCCTTCACCCCGCACGAACCCGTCCGCGCTCTCGTCGAAGGCGGCGCACCGGCCACGCGAGGACAACGCCCCGGCGCGGGCGAACCCGACCAGGCCACCCCACTCCAGCTGCACGGTCACCCCACCGGCCACCGCGAGATCGGTTTCCCCGTCGTGCAGCGAACGGCACGCCAGGTGCACGGCGATCAGCGAGGAGGCGCACGCGCCGTCGACGGCCAGGGACGGCCCGTTGACGTCGAGGATGTAGGAGATGCGGCCCGGTGCTCCCGAGGGGATCGCGGAGATCCCGTGGTAGATGTTGAACTCGGCGAGGGTGAACCGCTTGGCGTAGTCGGCGCCGGAGATGCCGATGAACAACCCGGTCCGCGACCCGGCCAGCGACCGCGGTGGCACCCCGGCGTCCTCCAGCGCTTCCCAGGTCGTCTCCATCAGCAGGCGGTGCTGCGGGTCGACGCTGCCCGCCTCCTGCGGGGGCACGCCGAAAAAGCCGGGGTCGAACAGGTCGACGTCGTCGAGGAACGAGCCGCTGCGCAGCGTGCCCGAGCCGGCCAGGTCCGCCGGGACCACCCGCTCCTCGTCGCGCCAGCGCCGTCCGGGGTCCGAACCGGCCACCACGTCACGGCGGTCCAGCAGGAGCTGCCACAGCTCCCGCGCGGAGGTCACCCCGCCGGGCGCGCGGCAGCCCGTGCCGACGATCGCCACCGGGACCTGGGTTCGACTGGCCATTGCGGAGGTGCCTTTCTCGAGCTGGTTCACGGGAGCGCGCCGGCGACCTTCAGCGCGGCGCGAGCCGTGCGGGTGCCCAGCAGTTCGGGGATGGAGGTGGTGCCGGTGAGGTAGGTGTCGACCCGGCGCCACACCGGCGGGACGGCGGTCAGCGCGGTGTGCAGCACCGCGGGCCGCCGGGTGAAGATGTTCATGATCTGCCGCGAGGCGCGCATTTCGGCGCCCAGGGTTTCGTGCAGCGCGGTGGTGTAGTCGTTCCGCGCCCTGGCCAGCTCGGCTTCGTTCCCGGCCCGGGCGAGGTGGACGGCGGCCCGCCCGGACCGCACCCCGGAACGCAGGGCGAACGAGATCCCTTCGCGTGACCAGGGGTCGCACAGCCCGGCGGCGTCCCCGGCCAGCAGCACGCGGTCGCGGGCCAGCGGGGAATCCGGGTGGCGGCACCGGGTCAGGTGCCCGGTGTCGTGCAGCGGCGTCAGGTGCGCCAGCCCGTGGCGGCCGAGGAACTCGCTGAGGTAGGCCCGCGTCGCCTCGCCGTTCCCCTTGGCCGCCACCACACCCGCGGTGCAGACCTCGTCCTTGGGGAAGACCCAGCCGAAGGAACCCGGCAGCGGTCCCCATTCCATCAGCATGCGGCCACGCCACCGGCCCGCCACCCGCCGGTCGACCGGCACCTCGACTTCCAGTGCCAGGTCCACCTGCTCGCAGCGCACCCCGACGTGGCGGCCGATCCGGCTCGCGCTGCCATCGGCACCCACCAGCGCGCGGGCCCGGACGACCTCGCCCGCACCGGTGCGCACCGAGACCACGCCCGCGCCGTCCCGCACCGCCATCACCGGCGTCCGATCCCGCACGGTGGCACCCGCATCGGCGGCCGCCCGGGTCAGCGCGGCGTCGAGTTCGTCGCGGAAGACCATCTTCAGCGGCAGCGCCCCGTCCGACCGCATCGTGCGCTGACGGCGGCCACGCAGGCCGAAGGTCACGGCCTCGATCTCGTCGTGGACGGTCACCCCCAGCCCCGGCGGCAGGAACTCCTGCGAACAGCCGATCAGCCCGCCACCGCAGGTCTTGTACCGCGGGATCGCGGCGCGCTCCAGCAGCAGCACCCGGCAGCCCGCTTCGGCCGCCACCCGTGCCGCGCTCGCCCCCGCGGGACCCGCGCCGACGACCACGACGTCCCAATCCTGTTCGCTTCCCATCAACCACCGTTTTCCGAAGCCACCCCGCTTTTCGCGGCCGTTCGGAAATTAACAACCGCAGCCGGAGGCGGTGAAGCCCGAAAAGCCGAAGTCAGGCCGTTGGGAGCGCTCCGCCACCCACCGGAAAAGCGGCGGTGGCCGCCGGTGACGGAATTCCAAACATTTCCGCCGCGGCGCCACCGGTTCGAGTGGCAGATCACCTGGATGCCTTACCACCACGGGCGACGCTCCCGATTTCTCACCCGGTGAACCTCAGGTGGTCACCCGTACGGGTCGCGACTCGACCCGGCCACGGCACCTCCGCGATGTGCGGAATTCCCTCTTCGAAACGAGGAATTCCGCTCGACGCCGGCATTCGGCTCCGCCGGTGCCGCTATGCATGAAGCATGGTGAAAACCCCAGAAAAGCCGCCGTTACGATCCGGGCAGACATTCCCCGGTCTCCCGGGGAACTGAGCCAGCGGAAGGAACGCGGTGCCATGCGCCAGGTACGACGGACGGCGGCTTTGCTCACCGTGTTCGCGGCACTGTCCGGATCGGCGGCCGCCCCGGCGGGAGCGGTGGAGTTCCGCCGCGCCGAGGTCTCGTTCACCAGCGCCGGCAAGACCATGCACGGGTCCGTGGTCGCGCCCCCGGCCGACGGGGTGCGGCGCCCGGCGATGGTGCTGGTGCACGGTTCCGGTGAGGGGAAACGGGAGGAACTGCGCAAGCAGGCGGAGGCTTTTGCCGCCCAGGGCGTGGTTTCGCTGATCTACGACAAGGACACCACCAACTATTCCCTGCTGGAACGGGATTTCTCCGGTCTGGCCGACGACGCGGTCGCCGCGCTCGACCACCTGCGCACCCGGCCCGAGGTCGATCCGGCCCGCGTCGGGTTGTGGGGTTTCAGCGAGGGCGGCTGGGTGGCTCCGCTGGCGGCCACCCGCACCCCGCACGCCGCCTTCCTGGTGGTGGTCGGGGCGAACGGGGTGAGCCCGGTGGAAGCGCAGTCGTGGAGCTACCGGCAGTGGCTGCGCAAACAGGGCGTGTCCGCCGATTCCGTGCTCGACCTCGCCTCGGTGACCGCTTCCCGGGTCGCGGCGGAGGCCGGGCTGTTCCCCGAAGCGAACTTCGATCCCGCGCCCGCACTGGAACAGCTGAACCTGCCGGTGCTCGCGATCTGGGGTGCGGACGACCGGCAGAGCCCGCCGCGGGACGCGGCCGCCCTGTTCGCCGAGACCCAGGCGGACAACCCCGCCTTCACCATGCGCACCTTTCCCGAGGCGCACCACGCCCTGGTGCGCACCACCGACGGCTTCGACCGCCTCGACGGCTTCGTCCCCGGTTTTCCCGAACTCGTCGGCTCGTGGGTGACCGGCAGCACGACCGGCGCCTCGGATCCGTTGCCCGCGCAGGACGAACCGGCTCCGCAGCTCACCCCGCTCGCCTGGTACGAATCGCTGTGGGTCCAGGGTTTCGCCCTGCTGGCACTGCTCGTGGCCTTCGCCGCCTACCCGCTCGCCGCCCTCACCGGGGCCGTCCGCGGCCGGGCCCGCAACCCGGTGGCCGCGCGGCCCGCGCACTGGGCCTCGATCACCGGGCTGCTGACCGTGCTCGGTGCCCTGAGCTTCGTGATGCTGATCCTCACCGGCGGCGGTGAGGGCATCGGGCCGGTGCTCTGGGGCAGGCCGGTCCTCTGGCTCGGCAGCCAGCTGCTCGCGCTGGTCACCCTGGCGCTGGCCGCGACCACCGCGGTCAAGTGGTGGCGGGCGAACCGGGTGCCGGAGGGCCGGACCAGCCTCGGGCTGCTGCTGGGCGGTGCGGTGCTGCTCGTCCCCTGGGGCCTCTACTGGGGACTCCTCCTGCCGTGACCGCGGCGGGCACCGAAGCGACGATCACCGGGAGGAACCCGAAAATGGCGGAAAAGAACGCCGGTCGCCCGCGCTTCTTCCGGGCGCTGGCCTTCTTGCTGATGAACCTCCCCGTCGGCACCGTGGCCTTCTCCACCCTGATCGCCCTGGCCTCGCTGGGCTTCTCCATGCTGGTGATCCTGGTCGGGCTGCCGCTGCTGGCCGGTGCGGTCCTGCTGGCCAGGGGTGCCGCGCAGCTGGAACGCGCGCGGGTGCACACGATGCTGGGCACGCACATCCCGGCGCCGTACGCACCCCTGCCCGGCGGCAGCCGGCTCCAGCGGTGGCTCGCGCCGCTGAAGGACCCCGCCACCTGGCGTGACCTGCTCTACGTCGTGGTCCTCTTCCCGCTGGGCATCATCCAGTTCTCCGTGGTGGTGGCGTTCTGGTCGCTGAGCCTGGCGCTGCTCGCCCTGCCGGTCTTCTACCGCTACACCGACGACGGTGCCTACCACTTCCCCAGCACCAGCTGGCACTGGGTGACCGTGGACTCGTTCTGGGACGCCCTGCCGTGGGCCGCGGCGGGGGTCGTGTGCTGCTTCCTCTCGGTGCTGCTCACCCGGGCACTGGCCGCCGCGCACGCCCGGTTCGCCAAGTCACTGCTCGGCCCAGCGGGCGAACGACAGGAAGCGGCCCCCGGCCTGCTCGGGGCGCGGTGACACTCGGGCACTCGCGCGGCTTCCGGGTAGCACGGCTTTCTCGGCGCCAAGTCCGGGTGCCGCTTCTCGGCAGCGCGGCGCCGGTCACCACGCGGCCCCGGACCGCCCAGCCGCGGCGGCGCTCAAACGCTCCCGTGCGTCCCCCGCGCCACCAGTTCCGGTGTGAACACCGCCTTCCTCGACGCCAGGTCCGGGTGGTCGATCCGCTCAGCCAGCATGCGGGCCGAAGCGCGGGCCATCTCGTGCAGGTCGTGGCGGACCGAGGTCAGGTCGAACGACTCCCAGCCCGCCATCGGGATGTCGTCGAAACCGATCAGCGTCAGGTCCTCCGGGATCCGGATCCCGTGGCGCAGTGCGGCGTTCAGCGCGCCGATCGCGATGACGTCGTTGCCGCAGAACACCGCCGTCGGCCGCGGCCGCTCGGCCCACAGCAGCGGTAGCGCCCGGTACCCGGTGTCGAAGTCGAACGGCCCCCGCCGGATGTGCTGCTCGGTCAGCGCGATGCCCGCCTCGGCCAGCCCGAGCCGGAAGCCCAGTTCGCGGTCCCGCCCGGTGGAGGTGTCCTGCGGGCCGCTGATGGTGGCGACGTGGCGGTGGCCGAGGCCGGCCAGCTCCGCGGCCACCAGCCTGCCGCCCTTCTCGTTGTCCACCACGGCGCTGTCGGCGTGCGCGTTGGCCACCTCGCGGTTGAGGAAGACGAACGGCAGCCCGCGCCGGGCCAGTTCGTCGGGCAGCGCGGAATCCAGCGTGGCGGTGGCCAGCACGACCCCGTCGATGGAGCGGTCGAGCAGCCGCTGCGAGGCGATGGCCGATTCGGACCGCTCGGTGAACAGCATCATCCGGTAGTCGAGCCGCTCGAGTTCGTCGTGCAGCGGCCCGACCAGGTGCGGGTAGAACGGGTTGGTCAGGTCCGAGATGACCACGCCCACCCGGCGGCTGCTGCGGGTGGACAGGCTGCGGCCGGCCTCGCTGGGCACGTAGTTCAGCGCCTCCGCGGCCCGGCGCACCCGCTCCAGCGTGGCCGCGGTGACCCTGGGGTCGCCCCGCAGCGCCCGCGACACGGTCGCCTGGCTGACGCCGGCCAGCCTGGCCACGTCGTGGCTGGTGATCGCCATAACCGTCCCCTCCCGGTGCGGATGCATACGCATCGTAGAGCACTTGACCACTGTTCGGCGGGGAATTCCACGCCGACACCCTTGAATCCGTCATTGACATCGAGCGGCCCGATTGCTTCAGTACATACGTATGCACAATCAGGAGGTGGCCATGACTGGCGCAGAGCAGCGCGTGTCCGAAGCGGAGTTGCGGCGGCGGACCATCCGGCGCAGCGACTTCGTGTCCTGCAACCAGGCGTTCATCGACTGCCGGACGCCGGGCTCGGACCGCAAGGAGAACTACTCGATGATCGGCCCCGGGGTCACGCAGAGCGCGGACCAGGTGGTCAACCTGCGTGAGGCACACGGGTTCAACATCGGGGCCGCGGCGATGCCCAGCGGCATCACCAACAACCTGCACCTGCACTTCACCGCCGAGGTGTTCCTGTGCTTCCGCGGCGAGTTCCTGCTGCGCTGGGGCGCGGACGGCAAGGACGGCGAACTGGTGCTGCGCGAGGGCGACATCGCCTCGCTGCCCCCCTGGATCTTCCGCGGCTTCACCAACATCGGCCCGGACGACGGCTGGCTGTTCACCGCGCTCGGCCACGACGACACCGGTGGCATCATCTGGGGCCCTTCGGTGCTGCGTGAAGCCGAGGGCCACGGGCTGTACCTGACCGCGGACAACCGCCTGGTCGACACGGTGGCGGGCGACCAGCCGCCGCCCGAGGACGAGCTGGTCAAGCCGCTGACCCAGGAGCAGATCGGCGGCCTGCGCAGCTATTCCGCCGAGCAGATGCGGTCGCGGGTGGCCACCACCGAGGACCTGGCCTGGTCGCCGGAGCCGTTCCTGGACAGCAGGCTGCCCGGCGGCGGGGCCCAGCTGGCGCTGGTGATCGGCTTCGGCATGACCGAGGACCGCGAGCAGGAGCCGCGGATCCACAACCCGCACGGGCACAACATCGCCTGGCTGCGGGCCGAACCCGGCCAGGGCATGCGGGCGCACCGGCACGCGCAGACCCAGGTGCTGATGGTCAAGGACGGCGAGTGGGAGGTCACGCTCAACCTGCACGACGAGGTGTCGGTGCGGCTGGGCCCGTGGGACCTGCTCTCGGTGCCCGCCGGGGCGTGGCGCTCGCTGCGCAACGCCGGCGAGGGCACCGCCACCATGGTGGTGGTCAACGGCGGTGACGGCCGGGTGCGCCTGGAGTGGGAGGACGAGGTGGTCAAGGCCGCCGCCGACGAGGGCGTCGCCGTGGACCACAACGGTTACCTGGCCCCCTACGCGCTGGTCCCCCGGCCGATCGGATGACCGCGCCGATCGTGCTGGTGCCCGGCATGCTCTGCGACGCGGCCCTCTGGCACGGCGTGCGCGAGCGGCTCGGCCCCGGGGCGGTGGACGTGGCGATCACCGAGGCCGGGATCGGGGCGATGGCCGAGCAGGTGCTCGCCGCGGTGGACGGCCCGTTCCACCTGGTCGGGCTGTCGCTCGGGGCCATCGCCGGGTTCGAGGTGCTCCGCCGCGCACCCGGGCGGGTGCGCTCGCTGTGCGTGATCTCCACCAACGCCGGTGCACCCCGGCCCGACCAGTACGAGAGCTGGCGGGAAATGGCCGCCGGGGAGTTCGGCGCGGTGGTGCGGGAACGGATCCTGCCGACGATGTTCGCCGAGCCGGAGCCCGCCGGAGCCCACGCCGAGGCGTTCCTGGCGATGGCTCACCGCGTGGGGCCCGAGGTCTTCCGGAACCAGCTCGCGGCCCAGGCGACCCGGGTCGACCAGTACGGAGAACTGTCCCGGCACCGAGTCCGGACCCTGGTGGTCTGCGGTGAGCGGGACGCGCTGTGCTCGCCCGCGCTGCACCGGCGGCTCGCCGACACGATGCCCGCGGCCCGGCTCGAGGTGCTGGCGGGCGCCGGTCACCTGCTGCCCTGGGAAGCCGGGGCCGAGCTGAGCTCGCTGCTGCAAGCGCACTTGAACGACAACACCGGCCAAGGAGGCCAGTAGGCATGCCCGAAATCCTGAAAGCCCCCGCTCCGGCGGAATCGGCGCCGGGTGGCGACCCCGGCGTGAAGACCCGGGTCGCGCAGATCATCGACGACATCCGCCACCGGGGTGACGCGGCGGTCGCGGAGTACTCCGCGTTGTTCGACAGGTGGTCACCGGAGTCGTTCCGGCTCTCCCCGGAGCAGGTCGACCGGATCGTCGACGGCGTGCCCGAGCAGGTGCTGGCGGACATCCGCTTCGTCCAGGACCAGGTCCGCACCTTCGCCGAGCACCAGCGGCGCTCGCTCGGCGAGTTCGAGGTCGAGACGCTGCCGGGGGTGCGCCTCGGCCAGAAGCAGATCCCGGTCGCCGCCGCCGGGGCGTACGTGCCGGGTGGCCGCTACCCGCTCACGGCCTCGGCGCACATGACCATCGTGACCGCCAAGGTGGCCGGGGTGCCGCGGGTGGCCGCGTGCACGCCGCCGATCCGCGGGGCGGTCCCGGCTGCCACCGTCGCCGCCATGCACCTGGCCGGGGCGGACGAGATCTACCTGCTCGGCGGGGTGCAGGCGGTGGCCGCGCTGGCCGTGGGCACCGAGTCGATCCCGCGGGTCGACCTGCTCGCCGGGCCGGGCAACGCCTACGTGGCCGAAGCGAAGCGGCAGCTGTTCGGTGAGGTCGGCATCGACCTGTTCGCCGGCCCGACCGAGGTGCTGGTGGTCGCCGACGAGACGGCCGATCCGTTCGTCGTCGCGGTGGACCTGCTCTCCCAGGCCGAACACGGCCCCGACTCCCCCGCTGTGCTGATCACCACCAGCCGGGACCTGGCCACCGCCGCCATGGAGCACGTCGAGGCGCTGCTGCCCGGGATGCCCACCCGCGACTTCGCCGAACCGGCGTGGCGCGACCACGGTGAGGTCGTCGTCGTGGAGACCCTCGACGAGGCGTTCGCCCTGGCCGACACCCACGCCAGCGAGCACGTGCAGATCCTGACCGCGGAACCGCGGCAGGCGCTGGAGGAGATGACCCAGTACGGCGCCCTGTTCCTCGGCTCGGGCACCTGCGTTTCCTACGGCGACAAGGTGATCGGCACCAACCACGTGCTGCCGACCCGCGGGGCCGCCCGCTACACCGGCGGGTTGTGGGTGGGCAAGTACCTCAAGACCGTGACCTACCAGGAGGTCACCGATCCGGCGTCGAGCGCCCGGCTCGGCGAGGTGTGCGGACGCGCGGCCCGGGTCGAGTTGTTCGAGGGCCACGCGCGGTCCGGTGACGTCCGCGTCGCGGCGGCCGGTGGACCGCGACCGGCCTGGGCGGGCCGGTGAGCCCCGGCCTGGCCGGGCGGACCGCGCTGGTCACCGGCGGCGGCTCGGGACTGGGCCGGGCGATGTGCCTGGCACTGGCCGAAGCCGGGGCGCGGGTGATCGCCACGGGACGGCGCCGGGACGCGGTGGAGGAGACCGCCGGGCTGCTCGCCACCCCGGGACGGGCCGAGGTCGTCGATGTCAGCGACCCGGAATCGGTGCGGGCGCTGGTGGCCACCCTCGCCGACGAGCAGGTCGACGTGCTGGTGAACAACGCCGGTGTGCCCGGCCCGGTGCGGCACCTGGTCGACGTCGAACCCGCCGAATGGGACGACGTCTTCGCGGTGAACGTCCGCGGGACCTACCTGGTGTGCCGCGCCTTCCTGCCGCCGATGGTGGCGGCGGGGCGCGGCGACGTGGTCAACGTGGCCTCGGTCAGCGGGAAGCGGCCGCTGACCGCGCGGACGCCGTACTGCGCGTCGAAGATGGCGGTGCTCGGACTGACCACGACGCTGGCGGCCGAAGTCGGCCCGCACGGTGTCATGGTCAACTCGCTGTCACCGGGGCCGGTGCGGGGACCGCGGATGGAGCGGAACTTCCGGCTGGAGGCCGAGCGGACCGGAACCTCGAGCGAGCAGGCCGAGCAGGCGTTCGTCGCCCGTGCCGCCCTCGGGCGCATGGTCACCGAGGCCGAGGTGGGCGCGGCGCTGGTCGCCATGCTCGGCATGCCCGGCCTGTGCGCGGCGGACATCGACCTGTCGGCGGGGATGGTGGCCCGGTGACCCCGCTGAAGCAGGAGCTCGCCGAGGGCGGACGGGCGACCGGGGTGCTGCTGCGCCTGCCCGCGGTGGGGCTGGTGGAGCTGGCCGGGGTGGCCGGCCTGGACTTCGTGCTGCTGGACTGCGAGCACGGCCCGGCCGACACCGAGCAGGTCCAGCACCACCTCAACGCCGCCGACGCACACGGACTGGCCACGCTGGTGCGGGTGGGCAGCGCGGAGCCCGCGCTGATCCTGCGGGTGCTCGACCTCGGGGCGCAGGGGGTGGTGGTCCCGCACGTGGACACCGCCGAGCAGGCCGCGGCCGTGGTCGCCGCGGCGCACTACCCGCCGCTGGGTGAGCGCGGTTTCGCCAACTACACCAGGGCCGCCCGCTTCGGCAGCCGCTCGCCCGCCGGCTACCTGGCGCACGCCGCAGCCACCACCATGGTCATCCCGATGCTGGAAACGGCTCGGGCGTGCGAGAACGCCGCGGAGATCCTGGCCGTGCCGGGGGTGGACGCGGTGATGCCCGGCCCCGCCGACCTGGCGGTGTCGATGGGCGCACTGGACGACCGGCAGGCGGTGGCCGGCGCGATCGCCGCCGCCGGTGCCGAAGCGGCCGCCGCGGGCAAGCCGGTGCTGCGCATCGCCGGGGACGCCGCGGCGGCGCGGGCCACCGGATCCCGGTTCGTCGTCTACAACCTGACCCAGGTGCTGCTGGACGCCTTCCGGGCGCTGACATACGAATAACGGCCGGCTCGAAAGGCACAGGAACACCTATTGCAGGATCTGTGAATACGCATACACTCAGCCAACCGACCACCGGAGCGCCCTCATCGAGGAGGTCACCGTGACGACAACCAAGAGCCCGCCCGCCGCCGGCCGCGCCCGGCGGTGGCGCGGGCACGCGGTCGCCTACCTGCACCTGGCCCCCGCCCTGCTGGCGATCGTGCTGACCACGGTGTACCCGCTGGTGTCGGCGCTGATCACCAGTCTGCGGCACTGGCGGCTGAACGAGACCAGGGAGCCCGGCGAGTTCGTCGGCCTCGACCAGTACCGCCGGGCGTTCACCGACGACACCTTCTTCAACAGCGCCTGGGTGACGCTGCAGTACGTGGTGCTCTCGGTGGGGCTGTCGGTGGGCCTCGGCCTGCTCATCGCGCTGGTGCTCAACCGGCCGGGCAGGCTCAGCGCGCTGACCAAGGCGCTGCTCATCCTGCCGTTCGCGGTCGCCCCGGCGCTGAAGGGCTTCTCCTGGCGGTTCATGTTCAACCCCGACTACGGCGTCTACGACCGGATGCTCAGCACGGTGCTGCCGTTCACCGACGGCATCAACTGGCTCGGTGACCCGTTCTGGGCGCTGGTGGTGCTGGCGATGACCGAGGTGTGGGGCTGGGCGCCGCTGATCGGGCTGATGCTGCTCGGCGGGCTCGGCTCGATCTCCCCGGAGGTCCGCGACGCGGCCAGGGTGGACGGGGCCACGCCGTGGCAGGAGTTCTGGCGGGTGACCTTCCCGCTGCTGCGCCCGCTGCTGCTGATCATCGTCTTCCTCAAGGCGGTGTTCTCGGCGAAGGTGTTCGACCAGGTGCTCACCACCACCGGCGGCGGGCCCGGCCGGGCCACCGAAACGCTGAACTTCTTCGCCTACGCCCAGGGTTTCTCCTTCCTCGACATCGGCTACGCCTCGGCGATCTCCTGGATCATCGTGCTCGTGCTGGGTGTGCTGGCGGCGCTGTACCTGATCTCCATGACCCGGCAGGAGGCGAAATGACCGACGTCAGCGACCGCACGGTGCGCGCCGCGCGTCCCGCTCCCCCGGCCGCGGCCACCCCCGCCCGGCCGCGGCCCCGGCACCGGTCGCCGTGGCAGCGGGCCGGCCGGGTCCTGCGGACCCTGGCCACGCTGGCCATCCTGTTCTTCGTCCTCTTTCCGGTGCTGTGGCTCGGGCTGACCGCCTTCAAGCCCGCCGCGGAGGTGTTCTCCACCTCGGTGGTCTTCGCCCCGACCATGGCCAACTTCGCCGAAATCCTCGGCGGGGCCAGCGATCTGAGCGGCGCGCTGCTGAACAGCGTGCTGATCGCGGTGGCCACCACGCTGATCTCGATCCCGCTGGCGCTGCTCGCGGCCTACGCGTTCTCCCGGTTCCGCTTCCCCGGTCACCGGGCGATGCTGCTGGCGATCGTGGCCACGCAGTTCATCCCCGGGGTGGCCATCGCGCTGCCGTTCCTGACCCTGTTCCGCGCGCTGGGCCTGATCGACACGCACGTCTCGCTGATCGTGGTCAACCTGTCCCTGGTGGTGCCCTACATCACCTGGCTGCTCAAGGGTTTCGTGGACGGGCTGCCGATCGAGATCGAGGAGGCCGCCCGGCTCGACGGGTGCGGGCAGCTCACCCTGCTGTGGCGGGTGATCACCCCGCTGGCCGCGCCCGGCATCTTCGTCAGCGTGGTGTTCTCGTTCCTGTTGTCCTGGAACGAGTTCCTCTTCCCGACCTTCCTGTCGCGGACCGAGGCCAGCACGCTGCCGGTGGCGCTGATGACGCTGGTGCAACCCGAAGGCGTGGCGTGGGGGCCGATGGCCGCGGCCGGCCTGCTGGTGATGGTGCCGATGCTGGCGCTGTCGTTGCTGGTGCGCAAGCACTTCGCGCAGGGCATGACGATGGGAGCGGTGAAATGAGCCCGATCCGCAAAATCGCGGTGCTGGCCGCGGCCGGACTGCTGGCGCTGAGCGGCTGCACCGGCACCCCGGCCACGGTGGACCTGGTCTCGCAGCTGAAGACCGGCCCGGTGGACGAACTGGGCCTGGTCACCGGCAAGCCCTACGACGGCACCCGCATCCGGCTGCTCAGCTGCTGCAAGACCGCCGCGCAGTTCGCCGCGCTGCAGAAGCGCACCGCCGGCTTCACCGCGCGCACCGGCATCGAGGTCGAATGGGCCAACATCCCGTACGAGTCGTACCTGCAGAAGATCGTCGCCGAGAGCGCGGTCGGCGGCGGCACCTATGACCTGATCGTCTGGCCGGACGCCTACGGGGCCTCGGCCAAGGTCGGGCTGCAGCCGCTGGACGCCGCGCTGGCGCAGGCCGGCCGGTCGATCGGCGACTTCCCGCCGCCGTTCCAGCAGGCCGCCCGCGCCGGGGACGCGAGCACCGTCTACGGCATCCCGTTCCGGGGTTTCTCCTACAACTACTTCTACCGCAAGAGCGACTACGAGAAGCTGGGCGCGGCCCCGGCCACGACCTGGGCCGAGCTCGACGGGCAGCTCGCGGCGCTGGGCCAGGTGCAGGACAAGTACCCGGTGGCCGGGCAGTACGGCCGCAACGGCGGGCAGAACCTGTACACCTGGCTGTCCATGCTGTGGAGCAACGGCGCCGACGTGTTCGACGCCACCGGCGCCCCGGCGTTCGACACACCACAGGGCGTCGAGGCCACCGAGCAGTACATGTCGCTGCTGCGGCGCGGGCACAGCCCGCCGGAGTCGGCGAACTGGTCCGAGACCGACTCCACCCAGTCCTTCGAGCAGGGCGGCAGCGCCTCGGTGTTCACCTGGGCCTGGCAGATGGACGACTTCACCGATCCGGACAAGGTCAAGCCGGAGGTGGCCGCGGACGTCGGGGTGGCACCGATGCCGGGCTGGCCGGGCCGGACCACCGTGTCCTACGGCTACACCTGGCTGATGGGCGTGCTCAACACCTCGGAGAACCAGGGCGCGGCGTGGGAGTACCTGAAGTGGGTGACCCATCCGGTCACCGAGCGGGAGGTCGCGCTGGACAAGTCGGACCCGGCCACCAGCAACAGCATCGTGGTGCACACCGCCAACATGCTCGACCCCGAGGTCAACGCGGCCAACTTCGGCCTGCCCCGGCTGCAGGAAGCCTCGTTGCGCACGGCGAGGACCGTGCCGATGACCATCGACTGGCCGCAGGTCCAGGACAAGCTCGAGGTCGCCATCAACGAGATGGCCCACGGCGCGCCGGTGCCCGCCCGGCTCGCGGCGCTGTCCGAGGAGATCCGCGACCTGGTCCAACGTTGAGGAGACACCCGCAGTGGAACTGGACAAAGCCGCCTACGCGCCCTACGACGGGCCGGCGGAGTTCATCACGGAGTGGACCGACCGCATCTGGGTCGGCCGCGGCATCGGCCTGATCCGGGAGAACTACGCGGCCGACGCGGTGGTGCACGGCGCGAACGGCACCGTCCGCGGTGCCGAGCAGGTGGTGCGCTCGACCCTGATGAAGATCAACGCCTTCCCCGACCGCGTCGGCCAGGCCGCCGACGTGGTGTGGGAGGCGCGGGGACCCGAGGCGTTCCTCAGCTCGCACCTGGTGCTCAGCGCCGGGCGGCACACCGGCCCGGCCGCCTACGCCGCGCCCACCTTCCGCGAGTTCAACTCCTACACCATCGCCACCTGCCTCTACCGCCTCGGCGTGATGGAGCACGAGTGGGTGGTGCGGGACGAGGGCGCGGTGGTGCAGCAGCTCGGCCTCGACCCCGAGGAGGTCGCGCGCCAGGTCGCCTTCGGCGGCTGGGCCGACGAGGCGCTCCAGCCGCTGGCGCGGCCGGTCCTCGAAGCCGGGGACACCGGGCCGCGCCCCGACCAGCACCGCGGTGAGTGCGAATGGGTGCTGGAACTGGTCGAGCAGGTGTGGAACCAGCGGATGCTCCACGAGACCGAGAAGTACGTCGCCCGCGACGTCACCTCGCACCTGCCCCGCCACCGCAGTCTCGTCCGGCCCGGCGGTTACCAGCGCGGGCTGCTCGAACTGCTGGCCCCGATGCCGGACGCGCGGTTCGAGGTGCGCGAGGTGATCGCCCACGAGGACCCCGCCCGCGGCGGCGTGCGCGTGGCGCTGGTGTGGTGGCTGCGCGGGACCTACTGCGGCACCCCGGTGCACGGCCCGCTGACCGGTGCCCCGGTCACCGTGCTGGGTTCGTCGCAGTTCCACTTCCGCGACGGGCGCATCGTCGCCGAATGGCGCGTCTACGACGAAATCGCCGTGCTCGCCCAGATCGCCCGCGCCCGCGGCGACGAGCCGGCCTGAGCCCCGAGGAGTTCCCATGGCACCGGTCACCTACCACCGAGTCACCCGCCGCTACCCCGGTAGCGAACTGGCCGCGGTCGACCGCCTCGACCTCGACATCGCCGACGGCGAGTTCCTGGTCCTGGTCGGCCCGTCCGGCTCCGGCAAGACCACCGCGCTGCGCATGCTCGCCGGGCTCGAAGAGGTCGACGACGGCGAAGTGGCCATCGACGGCCGGTCGGTGACCCGGCTGCCGCCGAAGGACCGCGACATCGCGATGGTGTTCCAGTCCTACGCCCTGTACCCGCACATGACCGTGCGGCAGAACATGGCGTTCGCGTTGAAGCTGCGCCGCACCACCGCGGCCGAGGTCGACAGCCGGGTCGCCGAGGCGGCCCGGCTGCTGGACCTGACCCCGTACCTCGACCGCAAGCCGAAGCAGCTCTCCGGCGGGCAGCGCCAGCGGGTGGCGATGGGCCGGGCCATCGTGCGCGAGCCCGCGGTGTTCCTGATGGACGAGCCGCTGTCCAACCTGGACGCCAAACTGCGGGTCGAGACCAGGGCGGGGATCGCCGCGCTGCAGCAGCGGCTGGCCACCACCACGGTCTACGTCACCCACGACCAGGTCGAGGCGATGACCATGGGACACCGGGTGGCGGTGCTCAAGGACGGGGCGCTGCAACAGGTCGACACCCCGGCGCGGCTGTACGCGCAGCCCGCGAACGCCTTCGTCGCGAGCTTCATCGGCTCGCCACCGATGAACCTGCACACGGCGGCTGTCGAAGGAGGTCACGCTTCGCTGGCGGGGTTGCCCATCGCGCTGCCGCACGGGCACGCCGGGAACGAGGTGACGGTCGGCATCCGCCCCGAGGCGCTGCGGCTGGCCGGCGCCGGCGAAGCCGGGTTCGAGGCCACTGTGGAGCTGGTGGAGGAGCTGGGCGCCGATGCCTTCGTGCACGCCAAGGCGGAGGACGTGCGGATGGTGGTGCGCGTGGACGGCCGATCCACCCCGGCCATGGGACAACGGGTGCGAATCGCCCTGCGAGACCTGAGCGAAGTCCACCTGTTCGACCCGGAAACCGGCGAACGCCGCTGAGGTTCCAGTGCTGGCGCAGCACATCCGCTGCGCCAGCCCGGGCAACTCCCGGCTGGCCCCGCACCACACCCCCGCCCGCCAAACCGCCCAACACCACACCACCCACCAACCAGCGCCTCAACACTGGTCCAACAACACCCGCTGCACCAGCC
>NZ_JBWKKF010000010.1:147912-255745 GCF_056431745.1 Amycolatopsis sp. NPDC045836
GCCCAGCCAACCCACGACTCGCCCCGCACCACACCCCCGCCCGCCAAACCGCCCAACACCACACCACCCACCAACCAGCGCCTCAACACTGGTCCAACAACACCCGCTGCACCAGCCCAGCCAACCCACGACTCGCCCCGCACCACACCCCCGCCCGCCAAACCGCCCAACACCACACCACCCACCAACCAGCGCCTCAACACTGGTCCAGCAGCATCTGCTGCGCCAGCCCGGCCAACTCCCGGCTGGCCGGCGACAGCACCTCAGCCCGCCGCCGGACCAGGGCGATGGTGTCGTAGAGGGGCTCGGCGAAGGGCACCGTGTGCACCCCCGCCGGGCAGTTGGAGCTGGTGGCCACCGCCCTCGAGACGATGGTGTCGCCGACTCCCCTGGCGGTCAGCGACAGCGCCGGTTCCACGTGCTCCACCTCGATCCACGGTGCCAGCCGCACCCCGGCCAGCTGCGCGCGCTCGGCCAGCTGCCGCCGGGTCGGGTCCTTCCAGCCGTAGTGGGCGTCGTAGAGGATCAGGCGGGCTTCGGCCAGGCGCTGGATGGTCATCGGCTCGGCCGCGCGTGCCGGGTCCGCGCTGGCGTAGAGCACCTCGTCCCGCAGCAGCGGCGTGACCACCAGGTCGTCGTGCTCCACCGGCAGCACCACCAGCCCGGCCTCCACCGTGCCCGCCGACACCGCCGCGGCCACCTCCACCGAGTTCAGCCCGATCAGCCGGATGCGCACGTCCGGATAACGCGAGTGGAACTGCTGCGCCAGATCCGACAGCAGGTAGTACGCCGCGTTGCGCAGCAGCCCGAAGGTGGCCACCCCACCCTGCAGCGACCGCACCGACCGCAACGCCTGCACCCCGCCGTCAGCCGCGGCCACCGCCTGCTCGGCGAACGGCAGCAGCGCCGTGCCCGCCGCGGTCAGCACCAGCCGCCGGGGCCCCCGGCTGAACACCGCCGCGCCGTGCTCGTCCTCCAGTTTCCGGATCAGCTCCGAGACCGACGCCTGCGCCACCCCCAGCGACCGCGCCGCCGCGCTGAACGAACCGAGGCGGGCGGCGGCCAGGAACGCCCGCAGCTGACGCAGAGTCATAGGGAAACCCTATAGCAAGCACGGGATCCACCGGCCTTGTCCTGTGCTCGAATCTCGCTTACGTTCGCCGCATGCGACTGAGTCCTTCCACTCCGGCCCAGCTCAGCGGCTCGTACCACGTGCTCAAGTCCGCTGTGGACAAACCGCCCGCCCAGCGCGACCCGGCGGTGGTCGAGCGCGTTTCGGCCATGCTGAGCGAGATCGAACGCGGTGGCATGGACGCCGTGCTGCGGTACGCGGCCGAACTCGACGGCACCGAGGGCGACAGCGTCGAACTCACCACCGCCGACCTCGACCGCGCCGCCCGCGGCCTGTCCGCCGAGCTGCGGGACGCGCTGAGCCTGGGTGCCGAGCGCACGGCCGCGTTCGCCCGCGAGCAGCGCTCCCGGCTCACCGACTTCGAGACCCGGCTGGCCCCCGGGCTGGTCACCGGCGTGCGGTACGTGCCGGTCGGCAGCGTCGGCGCCTACCTGCCCGCCGGGCGCTTCCCGCTGCTCGCCGGCGCGTTCATGACGGTGGGCGTGGCCAAGGTGGCCGGCGTGCCGACCGTGCTGGCCTGCACCCCGCCCAGCCGTGGCGGCGGCCCCGACCCGGCGGTCCTGCACGCCGCCCGGCTCTCCGGCGCCGATCGGGTGTTCGTGCTCGGCGGCGTCCAGGCGCTGGCCGCGCTGGCGTTCGGCCTGCTCGGCGACGCCCCGGTGGACATGCTCGTCGGCGCGGGCAACGCCTACGTGGCCGAGGCCAAGCGGCAGCTGTTCGGCAAGGTGGCGATCGACCTGCTCGCCGGGCCGTCGGAGGTGGCCGTGCTGGCCGACGACAGCGCCGATCCGGTGCTGGTGGCCGCCGACCTGCTCGGCCAGGCCGAGCACGGCACCGACTCCCCCGCCGCACTGGTCACCACCTCGCGGCGGCTCGGTGAAGCGGTGATCGAAGAGGCCGAGCGCCAGCTCAAGGACCTGCCGACGGCCGAAATCGCCGGACCGGCCTGGCGCGACCACGGTTCGGTGCTGTGGGCGGCCGACCAGGCCACCGCCGCGCGGCTGATGGACGACCTGGCCCCGGAGCACCTCGAACTGCAGACCGCCGACGACGACTACTACCTGAGCACCCTGCGCAACTACGGCTCGCTGTTCATCGGCCGCTGGAGCACGGTGGCCTACTCGGACAAGGGCATGGCGGGCACGAACCACGTGCTGCCCACCGCCGGCGGCGCCAAGCACAGCGCCGGGCTGTCGGTGTCCCGGTTCCTCAAGCCGCTGACCTACCAGCGGGTCGACCGGGAAGCCACGCGGGAACTGGCCGGTGCGGTGGACGTGATCTCCAGCTACGAGGGCATGGCCGCGCACCGGGCCACCGCGACCCTGCGCCTCGGCGCGCACCAGGAGGGAAAATGACCGAAGAGAACCGCGAGAAACCCACCGGCACGGGCAGTCCGGGTGGCGCGATGGCGCCGGGCAAGCGCACCATGCCCACCGACTTCACCATCTCGCTGCGCCCCGGTTGCGGCGCCGACGCGCCCAACGTCACACCGGGCACGCGGCGCCAGCCGATGCGCGGGTTCGAGGACACCTACACCGACATCGTCGACTACATCGTCCGGATCACCCACCGCATCTGGGAAGACCAGGACGTGGGCTACATCTACGACACCTACAGCCCCGGCTGCCGCCTCTACGACGACAGCGGGTACGCCTTCGGGGTGGAGCAGCTGGTCAGCGGCACGATGCAGAGCATCAACGCCTTCCCCGACTGCCGCCACTACGCCGACGACGTGATCTGGGCGGGCAACGAGGACGAAGGCTTCGTCACCTCGCACCGCGCGATCAACATCGGCCACCACACCGGGCCGTGGCGGTGGAGCCCGCCCACCGGCAAGCGGCTGCACACCTGGGTGATCGCCAACTGCGTGGTCCGCGAGAACGAGATCTACGAGGAGTGGGTGCTCTACAACCTGACCTCGAAGCTGCAGCAGATGGGGCTCGACGTGGTCGCCGCCGCGCGGGCGTTCGGCAACGACACCGCGTTCGTCCCGCTCACCGAGCGCGTGCACACCGAACCCGACCGGCTCACCGGCGGCCGCAAGCCCGCGCTCTACCCGGCGGCGGACCCGGCGGACATCGACCACCTGGTGCGGGCGTTGTTCCACGACACCTACAACCGCCGCGACCTGACCGCCATCGACCGGGCCTACGACCCGGCGGTGCGCTGGCACGGCACCTCCGACCGCACCGGTTACGGCCGGGGTGACGTGCGGGCCCAGGCCCGCAACCTGCTGGCCACCTTCCCCGATCTCGGGGTGCGGGTGGACGAGGTGTACTGGCAGGGCAATCCGGCCGACGGGTTCAGCGTGTCCGCGCGCTGGTCCGGCACCGGCACGCACCGCGGGTACGGCCTGTACGGCAAGCCGACCGGCCGCCGTGCCCACCTGTGGGGCATCACCCAGCTGTACCTGGTCAACGGCCGCATCGTCGAGGAGTGGAACCTGTTCAACGAGTTCGACGTGCTGGCCCAGCTGCTGCGTGACGACCCGCCACCGCGGCTGACGTGACGGTCGTGCACTGCGTCCCGGTGGCTCCGGTCATCGGCGAGCCCGAGGGCAACCGGCGGCGCGTGCTGGCCGCCATCGGCACCGCGGTGGCGGAAGGCGCGCAGGTGGTGGTGCTCCCCGAACTGGCCACCTGCGGTTACGCCTTCACCGACGTGGCCGAGGCACGGGCCGCCGGTGTCGCCGCCGATGACCCGCTGTTCGCCGGATGGGCCGCCGCGGCCGGTTCGGCGGTGGTCATCGGCGGCTTCGCCGAACTGGGTGCCGACGGGCACCTCTACAACAGCGCGGCCCTGGTCGACGGCTCCGGCGTGCGGGCCGTCTACCGGAAGACCCACCTGTGGGACCGCGAGAAGCTGTTGTTCACCCCCGGAGCCGCCGCGCCGCCGATCGTCCACACCGGACACGGCCGGATCGGCGTGCTCATCTGCTACGACCTGGAGTTCCCGGAGGTGACCAGGGACCTCGCCGAACGCGGCGCCGAACTGGTCGCCGCCCCGGTCAACTGGCCGCTGGTCGAGCCGATCGGCGGGCACCCACCGGAAACGGTGATCGCCATGGCCGCCGCCCGCACCAACCGCCTCTGCTTCGCCATCTGCGACCGCACCGGCGTGGAACGCGGGGTCGCCTGGACGGGCGGCAGCACGCTGATCGACGAACGCGGCAGGCCACTGGGGCCCACCGGCGAGCTGGATCTGAGCCGCACCAGGGACAAGTGGCTGTCCGAGCACAACCACGCCTTCGGCGACCGGCGGCCAGGACTGTCGCGGTGACGCCCGGGACGGCACTCGGTGAGCGCCGCCCAGGGCGGGGTGATTACCGGCGTGTGACGCCGTAGCGGGCGGTACCCTCTTCGGCGTCGACGCCGCACCGCTCGAACCCGGCCTTCTCCAGCACCCGGATCGACGGCGGGTTCGACAGCTCCACGTCCGCGCGCACGGTGTGGACCTCGGGTGCGCCGAGCGCGAACTCCGTCAGCACACGGGTGGCCTCGGCGGCATAACCCCGGCCCCGCCGCGACGGCACGATGCCGTAGCCGATCTCGACCGCGCCGTCGCTCGGCGGCCAGAACAGGCCGATGGACCCGGCCACCAGGCCAGTGGCGCGCTCGACGACCAGGCGGTGCCCGTACTGGCCCAGCCAGGCCGGGTTCGCCTCGAACAGGCCCGCGATGACGTGGTCGCCCTCGGCGGGGAAGTCCCCGGCCCAGCCCGGGAGCCGGGTGCCGTCCAGCACGGCGGTGACCGCGGCCGGTGCCCACAACCGCAGCACGAGGCGTTCGGTGGTCAAATCGGTGCTGTTGAGCGAAAAAGACATGGTTGTCTCCTGGTTTTCACAAGAAATGGGAATCCGGTCAGGCGGACCGGATGAGGGCAGGCCGAAGCAGGCTGTGGACAGCCATATTCATCAAGCTCCCTCTGAAACCAGGGTGATCAGCCACGGGACGGTAGCACGCAGACTCCCGCTTTCACCGGACCGGCGCCGGTTTCCAGCCACGAAGCACCTCCGGAACGAGAGCGCGACGGCGGTCGCGTCACCGTCCAGCGCGGAGACGGCCTGAGCGCGGTCGGTGGCGTGCCGCAGGGGCCGGACCGGGTCCCGGTCCCGGCCACACCCGAGGATCGAAGGTCCGCACACCGCCGAACCGCGACCCGGGCTGTCACCGCGGCAGGTGGCGGTGGCCGAGCTGGCGGTCACCGGCTGCGCGAGCCGCACGCAGCTCGCCCTGCGGTGGCGCGGTCAGGACCAGTCGGTCTGGTAGCCGTCGTGGCGCAGCAGGTCCAGGAGTTCGGCGTCGGTGGGCTGGTGCAGGTGGTCGAGGATCTCGCGCAGCCGGGCGGTGTCGGTCAGGTCGCCGCTGCGCACGCTGAGCACCCGGTCGCCGAGGTCGCGGTGGACCTCGAGGCCCGGGTCGCTGTTGTCGGTGTCGCGGACGACGACCTCGGTCAGGCCACCACCGAGGTCGGTGCACGTCCTGGCGATGGTGCCGCACCAGATGACGTCCTCCGTGGTGTCATCGGGCAACGGCTGGGTGATGGTGAACTGGACCACGGGCCCGTGCGCCGGATCGCCGCCGAGCCGGAAGCCGACGCCGAACTCCTGCGAGTTCGCCGAGCCCAGCGCGTCGCTCCCGGCTGCGTCCGGCACCAGGAGTTCGTGCCGGGGCCAGGGCAGCGGGGCGGTGAGGTCGTGCACGTCGCGCTGATCCTTGTCTTCCTGCAATTCGGCGGAGATCCACGCGTAGGCGGCCCAGCAGGCCGCCACCACCAGCACCAGAACCGCCACCATCCTCGACACCCGCACGTGACGATCATGCCAGTGGCGACCACCGACCCGGCCGTGCCGATCAGCCCGGCGGCGAGGCCACCTCACCCACCCGCTGCCGCGGCTGTGCCGCCTCGGGTGTTGGTGAAGCCCAGCAGCACCGGCCCGTCCGGCAGCCGAGTACGGCCGGGTGCCACCGGTACCACGTGCCGTCCGTCGGCGGCGAAGACCGAGGCCGTGCCCGGTTCAGCGGCGTAGAGCCAGCCGCCGCGGACGTGGACCGGGCGGGCCGGGGCCGCGGCGCCCGGCGGCAGGCCCAGCCGGATCGACTGCTCCAGGGTCTGCGGGGAGTCCACCGAAGCCAGTGCCTCCAGCGGCAGCACCGGTTCCGGCGGGTCGATCGGCCGGTCGGGTGGCGGGGTGTAACCGGCCACGGTGGCCCGGCCCCAGCGGTACGGGTCGCCCTGCACCCCGCCCCAGGTCGACCAGCCGATCCGCGTCTGTCCCGTTTTGTCCTGCGTGTCCGAGTCGTAGACCAGCACGTTCACGCCCAGCGCGGCGGGGTCCACCGCACCCGGCAACCGCTCCATCGGCACGGCGACCTCGACGGTGTAGCCGCCTTCACGCGGCGAAGCGGCCACCTCGACACCCGGCGCCGGCCCCTGGGCGTTGTCGGCGTCCCGGAACGCACACGGGCCACCGTCCGCTGTGGACGGAAGGACCGCCAGTTTGTAGGTGGTGGAGGTGTTCTCCGATCGGCCCCGCGGATCGAAGGTCAGTTCCACCGAGTCGGTCCGCCAGTGCCGCTTGCAGTCCGAGGCAGGCAGCTTCGTGCCCACCACGTCGTCGGTGACGTCGACCAGTGCGTACAGCGTGTCGTCGTGCCAGGACAACCGCGCGCTCCCGGAGCAGTCCGCTGCCGAGGTGCAGTTCTCGCCTTCCCAGCGCGCCGAGGTGTCCAGCGTGTCACCGGGGTACTCCCCCGAACCCGCCGCGCCGTCGACCACGGGCGCGGCCTGCGCCTCCGGGATCACCGTGGACGGCACCACTTCCAGCGCGGCCGTGGTGGTCCCCTGCGAGGTGACGAGCTGGTACGGGTGGTCCTTTCCGGGCGGCAGGGACGCGTCGGTGTTGCGGACGCCGAATTTCACCTGGTGCGCGGCACCCGGCGCGAGTTCCGGGTACGGCTGCGCCTCACCGCCGGTGAACCCGGCGGGCAGCGCCAGCGCCACCGTGCCGTGCTGCGGCACCGGGCTTTCGTTGCGCACGGTCACGGAAATGTCCCGGGTGCCACCGGACGGCACGGTCAGCACCGGCAGCACCTCGCCTGCCCGGTCGGGGAAGCCGGTTTCCCGTGCCCAGGCGTCGTACTGGGCCACCTGCGGCAGCGGCTCCGGTGCGGCGGCCACCGGCGGGACCACCTCGACGATCGCCTCCGTGCTGTCCCCGGTGGGCAGGACGGCGCCGATGCGGACCTTGCCGGGCTCGGCATCGGCGGGCACGGTCACCGTGCGGTCGTGCACGGCCCAGCCCTCGGGCGCGGTCAGTTCGACCGCACCGGGCGCCGAGGACCGCACGTCGATGCGCACCCGTTCACCCGGGGTGACCCGGTAGCGGTCGGCCGTGGCGGTCAGCGCCGGGCCCATCGGCACCGCGCCGTCCAGCAGTCCTCGTATCCCACGGGTTTCGGGGCGGTACGGCACCCTGGCGGCCACCTGGGTGAAGTAGTCGCAGCCGATCTGCCGGGGATCGGCCGGCGCGTCCGGGAAGCCCGCCCAGCCCTGGCTGGCGTACTCCCGCTGCGCCTCGCGCTCGATCTGCGCCCAGGTCTTGCCACCCGGCCCGGGGTTCCCGGCCCACACGCCCCACACCCGGTCGGCGGGCTCGGCGGGGGTGAACGCCGATTCGCAGTCCGGCCCGGTGTCCGCGGTGCCCGCCAGGCCGGTGGTGAACAACTTCGCCACCGCCCACGGCTGTCCGGCCGCCGGGAACCGCGCCGGGTCGGCGGCCGCGGTGTAGGCCTCGAAGGCCAGCCGGGCGGCGTACTGGTGGTTGCCGTGATTGCCCGGCGACGGCGCCGGGTTCATGGTGAAGACCAGTTCCGGCCGCGTCTGGCGCACCACCCGCACCAGCTTCTCCAGCGTCGACTCGTGCCCCCACGCCTGCTCGGTCAGCGGTGAGCTGACCGTGTAGTAGAAGTCGGCGCGATCGAGGTTGAACACGTCGGTGACCCCGGCCCGCCCGACGGCCCGGCGTTCCTCGGCTTCACGCAGCAGCCCGAGTGCGGGCCCCTCCTCCGGGCCGACGGCGTTGCCGCCGCCCTCCCCCCGGGTCACCGTCACCACCCCGGCGGTCAACCCCAGCTGCCCGATGGTGGACAACGTCGAGGCTTCGTCGTCGGGATGGGCGCCGACGAACAGCACGTCCAGGTCGGCCCGCGGCGGGTCCGCCGCCGCGGTCGGCTGGACCAGGCCCGCCACGAGAACCCCCAGCACCCCGGCCACCAGTGCGCGCACCACGCCTCCCGAGTGTCAGCCCTTCACCGAACCGTCCACCATGCCCCGGATGAAATGCCGCTGCAGGAACAAATACAGCACGACCACCGGCAGGGCCACCAGTACCGAGGCCGCCGCCAGCAACGGCACCGTGGTCGTCGCCGGACCGGAGAAGAACTGCAGTCCCAGCGGCGCGGTCCGCAGGTCTTCACTGGTGACCATCACCCTGGCCAGCAGGAACTCGTTCCAGGTCCACATGAACACCAGCACCGCGAGGGTGACCAGCGCCGGACGGCCCATCGGCACCAGGATCCGCCACAGCGTCTGCCAGTGCCCGGCACCGTCGAGCCGCGCGGCCTCGACCACACCGCGTGAGACCGAGCGGAAGTAGGTGCGCAGCCAGAACACGCCGAACGCCACCGACTGCGCCACCTGGGGGAAGACCAGCGACGCGTAGGTGTCGGTCAGCCCGAGGTCGCGCAGGTCGAAGTACAGCGGCACCACCACCGACTCGGCAGGCACGGTGATCCCGAGCAGCAGCAGGTAGAACAGCAGGCCGCTGCCGCGGAACCGCATGGTGCCGAAGGCGTAGGCGGCCAGGATCGACAGCAGCAGCGACAACGCGACCACGCAGACCGCCACCACCACGCTGTTGAGCAGGTAGCTGCCGAAACGGGCCTGGCTCCACGCCTCGGCGAGGTTCTCCCAGTGGATGCCGCCCTGCCCGGCGACCTCCGACCGCAGCGCGGTCACCAGGATGGCCACCACCGGGTACAGCGCGAACACGGTGAACACGCCGAGGACGAGGTAGGTGCCGATCCGTTCGGCGGCGGAGGCCCTCATCGGCGCTCCCCGCCCGAGATCCGGGTGATCACGAAGGTGACGGCGAAGGCGAGCAGGGTGATCGCCACCCCCATGGCCGCGGCCGAGCCGACCTGGCCGCCGTGGAAGGCGCGCTGGTAGATCTCGTAGGCGGGCACGGTGGTCGAGCCGCCCGGGCCGCCCTGCGGGGTCATCATGTACACCAGGTCGAAGGTGCGCAGGGCGGCGATCACGGTCAGCGTCAGCGCCACGCCGATCTCCGGGCGCAGCGACGGCAGGATCACCGTGCGGAACTCCCGCACCGGCCCGGCCCCGTCCACCCGGACCGCGTCGAACAGGTCACCGGAGATCTTGCCGATGCCGCCGAGGAACAGCACCATCGCCAGCCCCGTCTGCACCCAGGTGCCGACCACGCCGACCGCGAGCAGCGCGGTGCTCTCGTCACCGAGCCACGCCCGCCCCGGGGTGCCGAGCAGGGTGTTGAGCACCCCGTCCGGTGCGAAGATCCGCTGCCACGCCACCGCGACCACCACCATGGCCACCACCTGCGGCAGGAACAACGCGGTGCGGAAGAAGGGCAGCCCGCGCACCCGCGTCCGGTGCAGCGCGGTGGCCAGCACCAGCCCGATGCCCACCGGCAGCACAGCGAAGAACAGCACCAGCACCGCCACGTGGCCGAAGGCGGCCGCCGCGCCTTCCTCGGTGGCCAGTTCGACGTAGTTGTCCAGGCCGGTCCAGGTGCCCGGGCTCAGCCCGTCCCAGTCGAACAGCGAGAGCCAGCCGCTGTGCAGCAACGGGAACAGCAGGAACAGCCCGTACACCGCCAGCGCGGGCAGCACGTAGAGGTAGCCGGCCCGCCGGGGTTCACCGGCCACCACGGCTCGCATCCAGGTCGGCCTGCAGGGTGCCGAGGAACTCCTCCGGGTCGGCCGCGCCGCTGAGCAGCTGCTCCACCGCGCCGCTGACCACCTCGTAGGCGTTCGGCGTGGCGTAGTCGAGGTAGGGCACCAGACCGGGTGAGGTCGAGGCGGCCTGCCAGGCGTCGAGCACTTCCTTCTGCAGCCCGGTGGCGGGTTGCTGCCCGGCGTCGAGCACCGGCAGGTTCGCCGTTTCGCCGAGCACCTTCATCGCCTCGGGTGAGGTGATGAAGTTCAGGTAGGCGGCGGCCGCGTCGGGGTTCTTGCTCTTGCTGCTGATCGCCCACGGCAGGCCGGTGCCGCCGGTGATCGAACCACCCGGCGGGCGCAGGAAGCCGACCGAATCCCCCATCGCGGCCTTGAGGTCCGGCGTGAGCCAGGTGCCGTTGAGGTGGAAAACGCCTTCACCCTTGGCGAAGTCGGCCCACGAATCGTCGTTCTTGAGCCCGGCGAAGCCCGGGGTGAGATAGCCCTGGTCCGCCCAGTCGCGCACCTGCCGCGCCGCCGCGCGGTTCGCGTCGGTCGGCCAGCTGGCCTCCGGCCGCCCGGTGGCCAGCGCGGTTTCCGCGGCGGGTTCGGAGTGCCGGTGCATGGCCAGGCCGAACAGGTACGGCCCGGCGCTCTTCTCCAGGTTGCCGAACTGGATGGGCAGCTGCCCGGCGCCCTTGGCCGTGGCCAGCGCCGCGTCGAAGGCGGCCCAGTCCGCGGGCGGGGTCAGCCCCAGCTCCGCGAGCTTGGTCTTGTTGTAGAAGATGCCGACCAGCTCGCCGGTCTGCGGTACGCCGTACAGCTTGCCCTCGCCGAGGGTGTCCCCACCGTCCGGATAGGACGCCAGGCGGCGCACCGGTTCGGGGTAGCGGCTGGCCCAGCCGTACGCCTGGGCGTACCCGTCCAGCGGCACCAGCAGCCCGGCCTTGACGAACGCGCCCATGTCCTGCTTGCCGTTGTTGACCTGCGCGACGTCGGGTGCCTCGTTGCCGGTCAGCCCCAGCTTCACGGTGTTGCGCAGGTCGTCGAAGGACCGCGCCACCCGGTTGATCCTGATGTTCGGATAGGTGCGCTGGAACTGCTCGTTGAGCCGGGTGATCTGCTCCTCCTGCCCGGCCCGGGTCTCCTGGTCCCAGACGGTGAGGGTGACCTCGCCCAGTGCGGCGGCGTCGGTGCGGATCTCCCCGGCCGGCCGGTCGGCGGGCCGGTCGGCCGAACCGCCGGGGGTGCAGGCGGCCAGGGCGAGCAGCGCGGTGCCGACGGTCGCGAGACCGCGGGCGGCGGGGGAACGGCGTTTCACGATATGCCTCGCAATCCGATCGTGGCGCTGGCCCGGCGCACCTGGGTGTCGCCCCGGTCGGGCAGCAGCTCGTTGAGGAAGGCGTAGCCGCGCAGGTCGCGCTCGTCGCGGCGGCCGACCAGCCGCCACCACGCGGCGATGTCACCCCAGCCGGGGGCGGACTGGGAACCGCCGAAGTGCTGAACCGAGAGCGCGGCGCACAGGTTGGCGAAGTGCACCCGGTCGGCCAGCGGCCAGCCGGCCAGCGTGCCGAGCACGAACCCGGCGCCGAACACGTCACCGGCGCCGGTCGGGTCCAGCGCCGCCACGTTGAGCCCGCCGACGTCGGCTTCCTCCCCGGTGGCCGAGTCGACGGCGTAGGCCCCCTTGGAGCCCCGGGTGACCACCACGGCAGGCACGATCTCGGCGAGCTTGGCCGCCGCGGTGCGCACGTCGTCGGTGCGGGTGTAGCGGGTGGCTTCGACGCTGTTGGGCAGCACCACGTCGTAGCCGTCGAGCAGCTGGCGCAGCATCGCCGGTTCCCAGCGCTGCGTGGAGTCCCAGCCGACGTCGGCGAACAGCAGGGCGCCGTTGCGCTTGGCGGTGCGGACCCAGGCGTCGTCGTGCAGGTCGACGTGGACGAAGCAGGCGCGGGTGGGCGGGGGCGGGTTGAGCAGTTCGTCGGCGCTGATCGGGGCGGGGTGCCCGTGGGTGACCATGCTGCGGTCCTTCTCCACCGCCATCGACACGGTCAGCGGGGAGTGCCAGCCGTAGAACCGGCGCGAGTGCGACAGGTCCACGCCCTCCTGGTTGGCCAGCACGTCCCAGCAGAAGTCGCCGTAGGCGTCCTCGCCGAACGCCGCGGCCAGGCCGGTGCGCACCTGCAGCCGCGACAGCGCCACGGCCAGGTTCGCGATGCCGCCGGGGCTGGAGCCGAGGCCGGTCGCCCACACCTCGGTGCCCGGTTCGGGCAGTTCGGCGAGGCCGGTGAAGATGATGTCGAGGAACACCGTGCCGGAGAGCAGGATGTCCAGCCTCGGCGGATCGTCCGCGGCCGTTCTCGCCCCGGCGTCGAGATCGATCTTCACTTCCCCGACCAAACCGTCGTCGTTCCCGGGAGCCACCGCCGAGCCTCCTTCGCGCCAGTTCCGGCAGTCTGCACCCTTTTGCAGCCAACTGACAACTACTGCGCACTGCCGGTGCACGAGAATGATTGATAATGTCCTGTTCGTGCTTCCTCAGCGCCGGTACTCCGAGATCGTGCGGTGCCTGACCCGGGACGGGTCGGCCACGATCTCCGCGCTCGCCGAGCAGCTGCAGACCAGCGCCGCCACCATCCGGCGCGACCTGATCTCGCTGGAGCGCGACGGGGTGCTCTCCCGGGTGCACGGCGGGGCGGTGCTCAACCCGGCGGCCGAACTGCCGTTCGACTACGTCGCGGGCACCGGGCAGGACGGCAAGGCGGCGATCGCGGCGGGTGCGGCGGAACTGGTGCGCGACGGCGAGGTGCTGCTGCTCGACATCGGCACCACCGTGCACCAGCTGGCCAAGCACCTGCACGGGCGGCGGATCACCGTGGTCACCAGCAACCTGGCGGTCTACCACGAATTCGCCGACGACCACGCGATCGAACTGCTGCTGCTGGGCGGGCTGGTGCGGCGCAACTACCGGTCGATGGTCGGCTTCCTCACCGAGGACGCGCTGCGGCAGGTGCGCGCCGACCGGCTGTTCGTCTCCGCCTCCGGGGTCGGCCGGGACGGGTCGCTGATGGACGACACGGTGGTCGAGGTGCCGGGCAAGCGCGCCATGCTGGCCGCCGCCGAGCAGGTGGTGCTGCTGGTGGAGGCGCAGAAGTTCCCCGGCACCGGGATGGCGCGGGTGTGCGGGCCGGCCGAGATCGACGTGCTGGTGACCAACGCGGGGGCGAGCCCGGAGACGCTCGCCGTGATGCGGGACGCGGGTGTGGAGGTGCGCGAGGTATGAGGCTGGCGATCCTCGGCGGCGGCGGGTTCCGGGTGCCGCTGGTGCACGCCGCCCTGCTGGCCGATCCCGGGCACCTGGTCGACGAGCTGGTGCTGCACGACGTGCGGCCGGACCGGCTCGCCGCCATCGGTGCCGTGCTCGGCCAGCAGGCGGCGGGCGCGCCGTGGCGGCCACGGCTGACCACCACCACTTCGCTGGCCGAAGCAGTGTCCGATGTGGACTTCGTGTTCTCCGCGATCCGCGTCGGCGGGCTGGAGGGGCGCGCCGCGGACGAGCGGATTCCGCTGCGGCACGGGCTGCCCGGTCAGGAAACCGTCGGGCCGGGCGGGATCTGCTACGCGCTGCGGACCGTGCCGGTGGCGCTGGACATCGCCAGGACCGTGGCCGAACGGGCGCCCGGCGCGTGGGTCATCAACTTCACCAATCCGGCCGGGGTGGTCACCGAGGCGATGTCCGCGGTGCTGGGTGACCGGGTGGTCGGCATCTGCGACTCCCCGGTCGGGCTGTGCCGCCGGGTGGCCAACGCGCTGGGCGTCGACGCTTCGCGGGCTTCGTTCGACTACGTGGGGCTCAACCACCTCGGCTGGCTGCGGCGGGTGCTCGTCGACGGCCGGGACGTGCTGCCACGGCTGTTCGACTCCCCCGCGCTGACCTCGTTCGAGGAGGGCAAGCTCTTCGGCGCGCGGTGGCTGCGAACGCTCGGTGCGGTGCCCAACGAGTACCTGCACTACTACTACTTCGCCAGGGAAACGCTGGCACAGATGGGAAGGCAGGAAAGCACCCGCGGCGAATTCCTGCGGGAGCAGCAAAGCGCCTTCTACGCCGACGCGACCCGTGAGCCGGGGTCGGCGCTGAAGCGCTGGCAGGAAACCCGTGCCGAACGCGAACGCAGCTACCTGGCCGAAGGCCGGGCCGTGGCCGGTTCCGGGGAGCGCGACACCTGCGACACCGAGGGCGGCGGCTACGAGGAGGTCGCGTTGCGGTTGATGAACGCGATCGCGGGCAACCGGGACGCGTCGCTGATCCTGAACGTGCGCAACCGCGGTGCGGTGCCGGGCCTGGACGACGACGCCGTGGTCGAGGTTCCGTGCGCGGTGACCGGCAACGGGCCGCGGCCGCTGGCGGTGGGTGCGGTGCGTGCCGCGGAACTGGGGTTGATGCAGCAGGTCAAGGGGGTCGAGCGGGCCACCGTGGAAGCGGCGGTGACCCGGAGCCGGGCGTCGGCGTTGCGGGCGCTGGGCTCACACCCCCTGGTCGACTCGGTCGCCGCGGCCGCCGGGGTGCTCGACGACTACGCGGCGGCGTTCCCCGAACTGGCCGACCTCGCCTGAGTTCACCCGGACAGGGCGAGGGTGCCCAGCGTCACCAGCCCGGCGACCTTGACCACCTCGAGGGCGATGTAGACCAGGTGCGCGTGGCTGCGGGGGCCTTCTCCCCCGGCCAGCACCCGGTCCGACCGGCGGTTGAGCACCGGGCGCACGGCGAGCAGCTGGATCAGCAGCACCAGGGTGAGCCCGGCGGCGGCCACCAGCGACGCCACCGATCCGGAGCCGGCCAGCAGCGCGGCCCACACCGCCGCCGCGAGCAGCACCTCGACCCGGTTGAGCGCGGCGAACACCAGCCGCCCGATGCCCAGGCCCAGCGGCAGCGTGATGCCGGGAGCCCGGAACTTCAGCGGGGCTTCGAGGAAGGAGATGCCGAGCACCAGGCCGAGCCAGGTGAAGGTGATCGCGGCAGCCACCGTCATGCGTTCCTCCCGAGCCCGCTGGTCCGGTTCAACCTACCGCCCGCACCGCTGGCGGATGCCCGCCGCTCGGTCAGCTCCTGGGGTGGGTGGCCGTGGGGAGCGGACACGGAGCGTGGTGGGCGCCCTCACCGGGACCGGTCACCGGCGAGGGCCGGTTTCGCCGCAGTTACCCCGAATGGGCAGAAAGGAATGGTAATGCGTCACCGGATCCGGGGATAGCGCACGGTGCTCGGCCGGCCACCTCACCCGGTGATCTCGATGAGCAACTTCGCGGCCACCGTCGCGCCGTCGCCGCGGACCTTGCCCGCCACCGCCCCGGCGCGCTCCCGGGTTCCGGCGGTCAGCGCCGTGGTGAGCGCGGCGGACAGCGACTCGACGGTCGGCGCCGGGCCGTCGTGAGCGGCACCGATGCCCAGGTCGGCCACCCGCGACGCCCAGTACGGCTGGTCCGCGATCTGCGGCACGACCACCTGCGGGGCACCGGCCCGCGCCGCCGTGGTCGTGGTGCCCGCGCCACCGTGGTGCACGACGGCGGCCACCCGGCGGAACAGGGCCTGCTGGTTGACCTCACCGACGACGAAGCAGTCATCGGCGTCGTCGATCGAGGAAAGTCCGGCCCAGCCGCGGGCGAGCAGCACGCGGCGGCCCAGCCCGCGCACCGCCTCGATGGCCACCCTGGCGACGTCCTTCGGGGCGTGCGCGGCCATGCTGCCGAAGCCCGCGTACACCGGCGGTTCACCGGCGTCCAGGAACGCCACCAGGTCCGGGGCCAGCGGCCGGTCGTCGGGCAGGAGCCACGGCCCGGTCCGCACCAGGTCGTAGTTCGTCATGCCCTCCGACGGGCACAGCGTCTCGTCCGCCGCCAGCCACGGCCGGTCGGTGAACACGTGATCGCGCACGTTGTCCACCGGCGGCAGGTTCATCGCCGTCCGGTGGCGGTTGAGCGCCTCGCCGTACAGGGCGTTCACCCGCTGGGCGTCCTGCTGCCACAGCACCCGCAGATCGGTTTCCCCGTCGGCGGACGGGGTGCCCGGCCGCGTTCCGGGGCGGAAGTGCGGTGAAGGCAGGCCGAAGAGCTGGAAACACGCGTACACGTAGGGCAAGCCCAGTTCTTCGGCCACGTCCCGCGCACCGGCGGGCAGCAATCCGCTCGCCACCACCACGTCACAGCCTTCGGCCGCCTCGGTGAGCGTTTCGAACCGCGCGTCGACCAGTGCGGGTGCGAGCTGGAAGGCGTCCTCGCCCGTCGGTGGCCTCGGCCCGGCGACCACCGAGTGCACCGTCGGCCCCAACGGCACCAGCGGCACCCCCGCCCGCTCGGCCAGCCGCACGAATTCCCCGTCCGGTGGCGCGCACACCCGCGCCTCGGCCCCGAGTTCGCGCAACGCCACCGCGAGCCCCAACACGGGCTCGACGTCCCCGCGCGATCCCCAAGTCGTCAACAGCACACGCACTGGTGTTTCTCCATTTCCCCAGTTCCCGGTTTTACCGCGGGCAATTCTGGGGCCGGACCCCGGCCTTGCCGCAAGCCCCCCACTCCGCTATAAGTTGAAGGGGGCGGGGAAAGCCGGATTCCGGCGTTTCACCCGCCTGCTTCCGTTCAGCAGGTGATTCCGAAGCCGCCGCGACTTGCCTGCCGCTTCACTTTGTTGCCGGGCACGGAGTTCCGCGGGCCGCTGAAGCCGCCGATGGGTTCTCGCCGCGAGAGCGGTCCAACCGGTGGAGACCTACGGCAACGGCGTGCGCCACGCCGACTCGGTGGACCCGGACGGCAACAGCACCTCCCTCGCCGAAGCGCCGCCCAGGCCGACCGGAAAGGCTCAGGCGGTCAACGCACCCCGCCGCCGCACGAACAGGGAAGTGACCAGAGCCAGCACGCCGACGACCCCGGCCACCACGAACGCCGTGCGCAACCCGGCCGCATCCGGACCGGCCGCACCCACCGCACTGCCCAGCGTGGCCACGCTGACGAAAACCGCCGTGCCGAAAGCACCGGCGACCTGCTGCAGCGTCGCGAGGATCGCGCTGCCGTGGGAGTGGAGGTGTTCCGGCAGCACCCCGAGCGCCTCGGCCATCAGCGGCGTCATCATGAAGCCGAGGCCGCCCATCAGCAGCACGTTGCCGGCGATCACCACGGCCAGCGGCGTGTCCGGGCCGAGGGTGGCGAACAACCACAGCGACGCCGCCATCGCCGCCGCGCCGGGGATCACCAGCGGGCGGGCGCCGTAGCGGTCGAACAACGCGCCGACCGGGCGGCCCAGCAGGCCGAGCACCAGGCCGCCGGGCAGCACGGCGAGGCCGCTGACGAAGGTGCTGGTGTGCAGCACGGTCTGCAGGTACAGCGGCAGCATGATCGAGGCCACGCCGATCAGGCAGACGAACAGCAGCGCGGTCAGCAGCAGCGCCACCACGAAGCTGCGGTGGGTGAACGGGCGCAGGTCGAGCAGCGGCCGGTCCTCGCGCTGCAGCCGGGTCTGGCGCCAGGCGAACACCACGAGCGCGACCACCCCGGCGGTGATCGGGATCCACGGCGGCAGCGCGTGCCCGCCACCGCCTTCGCCGAACGACGCCAGCCCGTAGAGCACCCCGCCGAACCCGACCGCGGACAGCAGCACCGACGCCACGTCCAGCGGGACCTTCCGCGGGTGGCCGTCGAGGCGGAACCAGACCACCCCGGCGAGCAGGGCCAGCACCGCCAGCGGCAGCACGATCCAGAACATCCAGCGCCAGCCCAGCGAGGACAGCACCGCCCCGCCGACGGTCGGCCCGACGGCGGGCGCGACGGCGATGACGATGGTGATCGTGCCCATGGTGGCGCCCCGGCGCTCCGGCGGCACCAGCCGCATCACCGAGGTCATCAGCAGCGGCAGCATCACCGCGGTGCCGCAGGCCTGCACCACCCGCCCGGCCAGCAGCACCTCGAAACCGGGGGCCACCGCGCTGAGCAGCGTGCCCGAGCTGAACAGGACCAGCGACGCCAGCAGGACCCGGCGCGGGCTGAACCGCTCGAGCAGGAAGCCGGTGGTCGGGATGACCACCGCCATGGTCAGCAGGAATCCGCTGGTCAGCCACTGCACGGTGGTGGTGGACACGTTGAGGTCGACGGTCAGGGCACGCAGCGCGACGCTCAGGATCGTCTCGTTGAGGATCATCACGAAGGCGGCGGTGACCATCACGCCGATCAGCAGACCGGCGCGCGGTGGTGGCGGCGTGTCGTGGTCGGGACCTGCCGTGGCGGTCGCGGGGGCGGGCATGCGGAAGAGCACCTCACAGGGAGTCGGGATTTGCAGCACGCCACGATGCGGCCGGCGAAGAGCAGTTTATACGGCGGGCAACCGGCGCCGGTCCACCGTTTATTCCCCATTGAGCGATTCCGGTGCTGAATCCCCGCGGAACCAGGCGTTGGACCGGCGGCGCGGCGGTGGCGACCATGGAGCACGTGCCCGTGAACCCGCCCTCCCCCGAATTGGCCCGGCTGCTGCGGGCGTTCGGGGTGCGCCTCGCGGTCGCCGGGGCCGTGCTGTGCCTCGCGGACGCGCCCCTGTGGGGACTGGCGACGCTGGCGCTGGCCGGGTGGCTGGTCACGAAGGGGTCAGCTGGTGGAGCAGCGCCCGCGCGGCCGGATTGACCTGCTCGCGCCGCCGGCCCGCCAGGTGGATCGTCCTGGCCAGGCCCGGCTGGATCCGCGCGTGCGGCAGCCCGCTGCGCTCGGCGATCGGCTCGGGCACCACGCTCACGCCCAGCCCGGCCGCGATCAGCTCCACCAGCAACGGGATGTGCGTGGCCTCGCAGACCCGCTGGTACCGCACCCCCGCCTCGACGAAACCCCGGTCGACGAGCATTTCCAGGCCGCTGCCGGTGAAGCTGACGAACGGCTCACCGTCGCATTCGGCCAGTCGCACCCGGCGGCGCCGCGCCAGCCGGTGCCCGGGGTGGGTCAGCAGCACCATGCGCTGTTCCCACCGGGCGAAGCTGACCAGCTCACCCGGCAGCTCGCCCTCGGCGGCCAGGTAGGCCAGGTCCAGTTCCCCCTCGGTGACGGCGCGCGCCAGTTCGGGCACCAGCCCGTCCCGCACGTGGATGCGCACCCCGGGGTAGCGCCGCCGGAACTTCCCGAGTTCGCCCGGCAGGTCCACTTCGGTCAGCGTCTGGATGGTGCCGATGGCCACCCGGCCACCGGAGAGCCCGGCGACCGCGGCCACCTCCCCGCGTGCGGTGCCCACGTCGGCGGTGATCCGGTGCGCCACCGGCAGCAGCGCCCGGCCCGCCTCGGTCAGCAGGACCCGCCGCGTGGTGCGTTCGAACAGCGGCGCGCCGAGCGAGGATTCGAGCTTGCGCACCGACGCGCTCAACGCGGACTGCACGATGTGCACCTCCCGCGCGGCGGCGGTGAAGCTCCCGTGCCGCACCACGGCGAGGAAGTGCTCCAGCTGCCGCAGCTCCATCCGGTGATGGTAGCGATCCGGCTTCCCGCGGCGCCCGGTCGGCGTGCACCCGGACGGCGGGGCGGGTGACCACGGTGTCAACAAAGCCGTTCGCGCCACCGCAACGCGCCTGCCGCCACGGTGGGCGCCGTGAAACCAGCCAGATCGCTGCTCGCCGCGGCCGTCGTGACCGCGTTGCTCACCTCGACCTCCGCCGCCGCGGACCCGGAACCCGAAGCCACCGCCCGGCCACCGGCCTGCCAGCCACCGCCGGACACCGAGCCGCCACCGCCGGCCCCGGTCACCGGTACCGCCCGAGGTGCAGCGGCGGCTCGAGGAGGTGCCCGTGCTCATCGCGGCCTGGGCGGTGCCGGTCATGATCGCCGGCCAGTTCGCCGTGCTCGCGGTGCTCCCGGTCGCCGTCGTGCTCGTCGGCACCCTGCGCCACGGGGGGCTCGGCGCGGTCAAGTGGTGGGCCGCCGCCCTGGCCGCGGTCTACGCCGTACCGCTGGCGCTGCGGGCGATCGGCCCCGATCGGGCACCAGCCTGTCGAAGGACATGAGCCCGGCCCTCACCACGGTGGTCGCCGTCACCGGCGTCGTCGTGGCCGTCGCCTGCCACGTGCTGCGCGGACGGCGCTCCACCTGAGCGGCGCCGTCCGGCTCCACCGGTCTCAACGGCCGGTGGAGCCGTCGATCAGTTCACGCAGGATGTCGGCGTGACCCGCGTGCCTGCCGGTCTCCTCGATCAGGTGCACCAGCACCCAACGCAACGACGGACCCCCGTCCCGGATCGGCGCCCCGAGGTCGGCACCAGCCCCGGCCACCCGATTCGCCTGCACGAAGGCAGCCCGGTAGGCGGCCAGCACACCGTCCACTGTGTCCTCCGCCGACAAGCGGAACGTCTGCGCCCAGTCGGCCACCGGTTCTCCGAGCAGGTGGTACCGCTCCACGTGGGTCAGGTGCTTGACCAAGCCGAGCAGGCTGGTGCCCGAAGGCACCCCGGCGGTCCGGGCCTCCGGCTCCCCCACCCCGGAAACCTTCTCCGCGAGAGAACCACGCAGGTAGTCCAGGAAACCGAGCAGCGTCGCCTTTTCGCCGGCGCCGGTGGCCGGGGGTCCGAGGTCCTTCATGCGCGCCTTCCGCTGGATCAACAGCACGTTGTCGACGACGGTGGCCGTCTCGCCGCCGGGGCCGGTGGCCAGGCGCCGGGGTGCGTCGGCACGCCGGACGACCCACCGGCCCGGGTCGAGGGCCAGTTCGGCCGCGACCTCCTCCGGGCTCGGGAAATGCGCGTCCTGGTCCCACGACCACGGCGCGGTGGAACCGTGGTCCACGATCAGCAGCCTGCCACCGGGGCGGAGGGCACGGGCGGCGGTGCGCAGCACTTCGGCGCGGGGAAGGGCGAACGGGGTGTGGAAGTACTGCGCACTCACCAGGTCGAACCGCCCCGCGGGAAAGGTGCGTGACAGGTCGTGCCGTTCGGCGGTGACCCGCTCGCCGAAACCCAGCTCCCCGGCACGCGCCCGCAGCCGTTCGACGGCGGTGGCGGAGATGTCCACGGCCGTCACGCGCCAGCCGTTCCCGGCCAGCCACAACGCGTCCCCGCCCGCGCCGCAGCCCAGGTCCAGGACCTTCCCGGGCCGCAGGGCGCCGGCGGTTTCGGCGAGCACGGGATTGACCCGGGTCTCCCCCACCGGCCGGTCGGCGTACAGCTTTTCCCAGAACAGCGTGGCTTCATCGGTGGTCATTTCGGATTTCCCTTCAGCCGGCGAGGAAAGCCAGCAGCTCGTGGGTGACGAACGCCGGGTTCTCCTCCGGCAACCAGTGCCCCGCCCCCGGCACCTCGACCGCACGGGTCACGTTGCTCATCCGAGGCGCCGTCTGGGCACGCACGGCCTCGAGCGTGCCCTTGGCGGTCATCAGCATCGTCGGCACGCCGATCGGGGCCGCGGCGGTGTTGTCCCGTTCGTCCTCGGGCAGCGTCCGGTACAACTCGAACCCGCCGGTGAGCACCTGGGGCCGGTTGTGGGTGCGGGCGAACTCGTCGACCTGCTCGTCGGTGAACGGCGGTTCGGTCCGGGTGCCGCCGAAGCTTTCACCGCCGAAGGCGAGCTGGGGGTAGAAGTGCGCGAGGTATTCGCGCACCTGCCCGGTGACCACGGTCTCCGGGATCACCTCCTGCTCGTGGAAGGCGATGTGCCAGCTGTGGGTGCGCAGCCGCGCCGCCGGCAGGGCCGGCTCCGGCAGGCTGTAGTCCAGGTGCGCGTACCGGGAAACGTGGTGCGGGAACTGGGCGGCGTACTGGAACCCCACCCCCGCCGCGAGGTCGTGCGCGACCAGGTGAACCGCGGGCAGCCCCAGCTCAACCGCCAGCAGGCCGTGCACGTACCGAGCCAGGGTGGCCTTGTCGTAGCTGGGCGGCGCGCCTTCGCTGTCCCCGAGGCCGGGCAGGTCCACGGCGTGGACGGTGTGCCGCTCGGCCAGCGCGGGCATGATGCCGCGCCACTCGTACCAGGACTGGGGCCAGCCGTGCAGCAGCACCAGCGGGGCGCCCTCGCCGCCGGTGACGTAGTGCATCTTCACCCCGTCCACGTCGGCGAATCCGTGGCGGAACAGGCGGTTGAACTCGCTGTCGTCGGGCGTGACGGCCTCGCGACCGGGAACTTCGGCCGCCGACGGCGCGCACGCCGGGGTCAGCGCGAGCACCGCGCCGCGCTTCCGGAAATTTCTGCTCACTGTTTCAGCACCTCCTCGCCCAGCGTCGCCACCACCGTGCCGAACTTGCAAGAAAAGTTGCTGATCCGCACAATGACGCCATGACCGAGCAGGACGTACTGGCCGGGGTCGGACCGCACCTGCGGGCGCTGCGCCGGGCCCGCGGCACGACGCTGACCGATCTGGCCGCCGAAACCGGCCTCACCGCCAGCACCCTGTCCCGCCTGGAGAACGGCAAGCTCCGGCCGACGCTGGAGCAGCTGCTGCCGCTGGCCCGCGCCCACGGCGTGCCGCTCGACGACCTGGTCCAGGCCCCGCTGACCGGCGACCCGCGCATCCACCTGCGGCCGATGCGGCGCTTCGGCCTGGTCTTCGTTCCGCTGACCCGGCGGCCGGGCGGGATCCAGGCGTACAAGGTGATCTATCCGCCCGCCGGGCAGGAAGCCACCACCCAGCCCCAGACCCACCACGGTTACGAGTGGTTCTTCGTCCTCAATGGACGCGTCCGGCTCGTGCTCGGCGAGGAGGAGTTCGAACTCGGTGCCGGAGAAGCCGCCGAGTTCGACACCCGCGTGCCGCACTGGCTCGGCAGCGCCGGTCGCGAACCCGCGGAACTGCTCACCCTGTTCGGCCCGCAGGGGGAACGCGCCCACCTGTCCTGAGCGCCACCGCACGGGAAGGGGTGGCGCCGGTGAAGCTGTTGCCGCGCAATCGGTTCTGCGGCGGTGGGTGGGACGGGTGGCGGCGGGCTGGGGCGTGCTCAACGCGGCCGTCGCCGGGTACCGGGCGGCCGGTGGTGAACGGGGTTACCCTTCGGCCTGGCCATCGGCACGGTCGGCGCCCTCGCCACCGGATCGCTGGCCAGTCCGCCCGCCCTGCTGTACCAACTGTTCTCGCCAGCGGAGCGCACCACCACGCCCACGTGCCGGAGCTGCCCGGCCGCGCGGAGTTCGGCGGCACCGTGCTGCACTCCGATGACGTGCGAGCGGGGGCCTTCACCGGCAGGCGGGTGGTCGTGGTGGGCGGTGGCAAGTCCGCCCTTGACCTGATCACCCGCGCCGCGCGGACCGCGCGGTCCGCCGTGCTGGTGCAGCGCAGGGTGGACTGGATGATCCCGGAACGGCTCGTGCTCGGCTTGGTCGGGTACAAGTGGATCCTGTTCACCCGGCTCGGCGAAGCGCTGCTCCCGCGGTACCACGCGCCCGCTGCGTCCGGCCGATCGACCGCGTCGACGAACGGGTCAAACGCGTGCTGTGGCGGCTCGTCGAACGAGACATGCTGTTGTCCTCGGGGCTGTACCGGCTGCCGAAGCACCTGCGGCCCGCGCACCCGCTCCCCCACCACCTCGCCCACGCCGGGGTGCTGCCCCGCGGTTACGTCCAGGCCGTCCGCCGTGGGCGGATCACCGCGAAGCTCACCACCGTCGATGCGTTCACCGGCAGCGGCGGGCGCCTGGGCACGGGCGAGGAGCTGGCGGCGGAGGTGGTCGTGTTCGCCACCGGGCACCGCCGGGTCTTCCCGTTCCTGGACCCGGCGGTGCGCGTGCACGACTCCGCCGGGCGGCTGCGGCTCTACCGGGGCATCGTGCCGCCCGGCACCGGGCGGCTCGGGTTCGTCGGCTTCCGGCAGGTCTTCAACAACATCATGGGCGTCGAACTCACCGCGCACCGGCTGGCCCGCCACTTCCTCGGCACCCTGCGCACCAGCCCCGGCGCACGGGAGGTGCGAGACGCCGTCGACGCCCGCCTCGCCTGGCAGGAGCGGGTGCTGCCGGGCTCCGGCGGTTACGACTTCGGCCCGTACGGCATCCACTGCGCGGACGAACTCCTGCGGGACATGGGCCTGCCGGTTCGCCGTACGGCCAATCTTTTCGCCGGGTACCTGCTTCCCGGCGGAGTCGCGCACCGCTGTGCGGGCCTGAGCCACGCTGAATAGGGCGTTATACAACTGACGACCCGAATTTGTGGTTCGTCGCAACAAATTCGGGCGCCCTGTTTTCGCAGGTCAGCTGCGATTGAACGGGGTTACCCAGCGATCATCCGCCGTTACCGCGGGTTGACGCTGCGGTGAGCGGGTTGTTAAGAACTCACCAGGTAGCGCGCTCCCCTCCGACGTCCCCCACCCGTCAGGCAGGACCATGAGAAAACCCGGTTCCCCACCTCGCTGGTACGCGCTCGCCCTCGCCGCCGCCACCGCACTGGGCACGCTCGGTGCCGTCGGCACGACCGGCGCCGCCGAGATCGCGGTGCCCGTCACCGATCCGAGAAATCCCGACTTCGGCCCGAACACCTTCGTCTTCGACCCGTCGACGCCCCAGGCGGAGATCCAGAGCCGGGTGGACACGATCGCCGCCGGGCAGAAGACCAACCAATTCGGGCCGGAGCGCTATGCGGTCCTGTTCAAACCCGGCCAGTACCACGCCGACGTGAACCTGCGGTTCTTCACCCAGGTGGCCGGGCTCGGCCTGCACCCCGACGACGTCAACCTCAACGGCCACGTGCGCGTCGAGGCGGACTGGCTGCAGCAGGGCGACGACCCGGACAACCTCGGCAACGCCACGCAGAACTTCTGGCGGGCGGCGGAAAACCTGTCGGTGACCATCCCGCCGGGACAGATCGAACGCTGGGCCGTGTCGCAGGCCGCCCCCTACCGCCGCATGCACCTGCGTGGGCAGGTGCAGCTGTGGAACGGTTACGACGGCTGGGCTTCGGGCGGCCTGATCGCCGACTCCAAGATCGACGGTTTCACCGAATCCGGTTCCCAGCAGCAGTTCTACACCCGCAACAGCGAACTCGGCGGCGGCTGGGGCGGCTCGGTGTGGAACATGGTCTTCCAGGGCTCGACCGGCACCCCGGCGCAGCACTTCCCGAACCCGTCGCACACGGTGCTCGAAACGACGCCGAAGCTCCGCGAGAAGCCGTTCCTCTACGTCGATGGTTCGGGCAGCTACCACGTTTTCGTCCCGGCGCTGCGCACGGATTCCCGCGGCACCAGCTGGGGCAGCGGGCAGGCGGCCGGGGAGTCGATCTCGCTCAGCGAGTTCCTGGTGGTCCAGCCGGGCACCCCGGTCGCCACCATCAACGCCGCGCTGGAGCAGGGCAGGCACCTGCTGTTCACCCCCGGGGTGCACCACGTCGACGACACGATCCGCGTGACCAGGCCGAACACCGTGGTGCTCGGCCTCGGGCTGGCCACGCTGACCCCGGACACCGGCAGGACGCCGATGACCGTGGCCGACGTGGACGGCGTCAAGGTGGCGGGCCTGATGTTCGACGCCGGTCCGGTCAACGTGCCGTCGCTGATGGAGGTCGGCCAGGCGGGCGCCTCGGCCGGCCACGCGCAGAACCCGACCTCACTGCACGACGTGTTCTTCCGCATCGGCGGCCCCGGGGTCGGCAAGGCGACCACCAGCCTGCAGGTGCACTCGAACGACGTGCTCGGCGACCACATGTGGCTCTGGCGCGGGGACCACGGCGAGGGCATCGGCTGGAACGTCAACACCGCGCGCAACGGCCTGCTCGTCGAAGGCGACAACGTGTCGATGCACGGCTTGTTCGTCGAGCACTACCAGCAGTACAACACCATCTGGAACGGTGAGAACGGGCGGACCTACTTCTACCAGAACGAACTGCCCTACGACCCGCCGGACAACCAGACCTGGGGCAGCCCGGCGCCCGGCACCCAGGGCTGGGCGGCCTACAAGGTCGGCGACCAGGTGAACACGCACGAAGCCCACGGCGTGGGCAGCTACAGCTTCTTCAACGTCAACCCCTCGGTGGTGGCCAGCCGCGGGTTCGAGGTGCCGGACAAGCCGGGGGTGCGCTTCCAGGGCCTGGTCGCGGTGTCCCTCGGCGGCGTCGGCACGATCACCAACGTCATCAACACCACCGGGGCCACCGCGAACGAGCCGAACCAGGTTTCGTACGTGACGCGGTACCCCTGATCCGCGGGCCGGGCTCGTGCCCCCGCGGCACGGGCCCGGTCAGCGCGCCAGGGCGAGCGCGGTGCGGACGAACCGGCCGACGGCCGCCGAACGGCTGCCCGAAGGCCACAGCAGCAGCGTCCGGTACGGCGCCGCGTCGAGCACCGGGCGGTAGGTCACGTCCGGGCGGACGTTGCGTTCGGCCAGCGAACTCGGCACCAGCGCCACGGCCAGGCCCAGGGCCACCACCTCCAGCAGCTGGGCGCTGTCCCGGACCACCGGTCCACCGGCTCGGCGCTCCGGGCGGCCGGTCCACCGGGGCACCGGTTCACCCGCCAGGTCCGCGGTGGTCAGCGCCTCCCGCTCGGCCAGTGCGTGCCCCGGCGCGAGGGCGGCGACGCGGGCTTCGGTGGTCAGGGGTTCGCTGTCCAGGTCGTGGTCGTCGACGCAGGCGGCGATCGCCACGTCCGCGCGCCCGTCGCGGACCAGGTCGGCCTGCTCACCGAAACCGCTCAGCACCACCCGGACCGCCAGTTCCGCCCGGATCCGGTGCAGCAGTTCCGTGGCCACCCCCGGATACGCGGTGACCACCAGCTCACGGCCACGCCGGGTCCGGCGGATCGCCGCGTCGAAGGCGCCGAGCACGGTGGCCGTTTCCGCCAGCAGGACCTCCCCGGCCCCGGTCAGCTCCAGCCGGCTGCCGTCCCGGTCGAACAACGCGACCCCGAGCCGCCGTTCCAGCTGCCGCATCGCCCGGGACAGCGGCGGCTGGGCCATGCCGAGCCGGGCGGCCGCGCGCGTGATGTTCAGTTCCTCCGCGACCGCCTGGAAGTAACGCAGTTCGCGGAGCTCCGGATCAGGCATACCGCCACGGTATGCGGCGAGCACCCGATCGGTCTTGGCCTTCCGGCGACCGGCCCGCTGGACTGGGGGCATGACCGACACCGCACTCGTCACCGGCGCCAACAAGGGCATCGGCCGGGAGATCGCCCGCCTGCTCGCCGACCACGGCCTCACCGTCCACCTCGGCGCCCGCGACCCGGACCGGGGCCGCGCGGCCGCCCGGGAACTCGCCTCGCCGGAGCGGGACATCCGGTTCGTCCGGCTCGACGTGACCGATCCCGCCTCGGTCGAAGCGGCCGTCAGCACGATCGGCCGCCTCGACGTGCTCGTCAACAACGCCGGCGTGGTGAACGAATGGGGCACCCCGCTCACCGAGGTCACCGCCGCACAACTGCGAGAGGTGTACGAAGTCAACGTATTCGGCGTGGTGACGGTGACTTCGGCCTGCCTGCCCCTGCTGCGCCGCTCGGCCAACCCGCGGATCGTCAACATCTCCAGCGGGCTCGGCTCGCTCGGGGTGCTGAGCGAGCCGGGAAACCCGGTCGCGGCCAGGGGGATGCTCGCCTACGGCTCGTCCAAGGCGGCGCTGAACGCGCTGACCCTGCTCTACGCCAACGCCCTGCGCGCCGACGGGTTCAAGGTCAACGCCACCAGTCCCGGGCTGGTGCCGACCGACGGCAACGCCGATGCCGGCTTCCCGCGCGGGGACCGGACCACCGCCGACGGGGCCGTGGTCCCGGTCCAGCTCGCCACCCTGCCCGCCGACGGGCCGACCGGGGTGTTCCGCGGCCCCGATTCGCTGGACCAGGTCATTCCCTGGTGACCAGCGCGCACGCCCGGTCGAACCGGCTCACCTGCCACCCCCACCGGCGGATCGAGCTCGGCCACGGCTTCGCCGAGTGATTCGGCGGCCACCGGATCGCCTCACCGGAGGACAATGGCGGAGATGCAGCGGTTGGAAATTGCCCGACGCGGCCGTGAGCGAGAACCGAGCGGGCCACCAGCGCCGCCGGGTACCGTCGGTTCCGCCGGCTCGGTGCTGGAGCCTCCCACCCGGACCCAACGGGCCCCGACCGAGCCGGCTCGTTCCGTGCCAGGGTGGGGCGCATGAACGTCAACGACTACGACACCTTCGGTGAGGCGTACGCGGCCGACAACGAGACCAGCCTGATCAACGCCTACTACACCCGGCCGGCGATCCTGGACCTGGCCGGCGAGGTGTCCGGCAGGCGCATCCTCGACGCCGGTTGCGGTGCCGGGCCGATCTCGGCGGCGCTGCGCGACCGGGGCGCCGTCGTCAGCGGCTTCGACGCCAGCACGAAGATGGTGGAACTGGCCGCGGCGCGGCTCGGGGCCGGCGCGGACCTGCGGGTGGCCGACCTGGCCGAGCCGCTGCCGTACGCCGACGAGGCGTTCGACGACGTCATCGCCGCCCTGGTGCTGCACTACCTGCGGGACTGGACCGCCCCGCTGGCCGAACTGCGGCGGGTGCTCAAGCCCGGCGGCAGGCTGATCCTCGCCGTCAACCACCCGCTGCTCCACAAACTGGTCCACCCCGAGAGCGACTACTTCGCGGTCACGCAGTGGACCGACGAGTACACCTTCGGCGGCACGCGGGCCGTGCTCAGCTACTGGCACCGGCCGCTGCACGCGATGACCGACGCCTTCGCCGCGGCCGGGTTCCGGACGGCGGTGATCAGCGAACCGCCACCGGCACCGGGTGCGCACGAGCGGTTCCCCGACGAGCTCGCGGGCAAGTCGGCCTTCCTCTGCTTCCTGTTCTTCGTCCTGGAAGCCACCGGGCGTGATTGAGCCGCCGGACCCCCGGGAACCCGGACGCGACGATCTTCGACGCGGGAAGGGCGGGCATGAGCTTTCCGACGCTGCTGGCGTTCACCGGTGTGGTGCTGGTGGCCTACGTCGTGCCGGGGCCGGACTGGGTGGTCGTCCTGCGGCGGTCGGCCGGGGACCGCCGCCGCGGCTTCCTCGCCGCCGCCGGGGTGCAGTGCGGGCTGTGCGTGCACCTGGCCGCGGCGGCGCTCGGGGTGTCGACCGCGTTGCTGCACAGCCCGGTCGCCTTCACCGTGCTCAAGTTCGCCGGCGCCGCCTACCTGGTGTTCCTCGGCGCCCAGGCGTTGTGGCAGTCGTGGCGGGGGCGGCCCGGCGAAGCGGTGCCCGCCGAGCCCGTGGCCGACGCCGGGCCGGGGCGCGTGTTCCGGCAGGCATTTGTCTCGAATGTCCTGAATCCCAAGGCGGCGCTGTTCTTCGTCAGCGTGCTGCCCCAGTTCGTCGATCCCGCCGGTCCGGCCACCACGCAGGTGCTGGTGCTCGGCCTGCTGGACATCGCGCTCGGCGTGCTGTGGTGGGCGGCGTTCGTCCTGCTCACCGGACGGCTGTCCGGTCTCATGCGGCGCCCGCGCCCGCGGAAGGTGCTCGACCGCGTGACCGGTTCGGCGCTGGTCGGCCTCGGCGCCGGGCTGGTGGCCACCGGCTGATGCCCGAGCTGGTCTGGTACGCCACCTACGGCTCGAACATGTACGCCGCCCGCTTCGGCTGCTACCTCACCGGCGGCAGGCCACCCGGTGCCGCCCGCGGTTTCCCGGTGCCCGCGACCCGCGGCCGCCGCGGGCGAGCAGGCCGCTGCTGGTGCCCGGCGGCATCTTCTTCGCCACCGAATCACTGGTCTGGACCGGTGGCCGCGCCTTCTACGACCCCGCGCTGCCGGGCACCGCGGCGATGCGCGCCTACCTGATCACCCGCGGCCAGTTCGCCGACGTGGCCGCCCAGGAGATGTACCGCGCGCCCGGCACCGACCTCGATCTCGCCGGCGTGCTCGCGCTCGGCCGCGCCGCGCTCGGCCCCGGCCGGTACGAAACCCTGCTGCGCCTCCCCGGCCTCCCCGGCCTCCCCGGCCTCCCCGGCCCGCAGGACGGGGTGCAGGTGCCGGTGCTGACCTTCACCTGCCCGTGGGCCGCCGCCGACGAACCCCCGCTGGCACCGTCGGCGGCCTACCTCCGCATGCTCGCCGGCGGTCTGTGCGAAGCACACGGCTGGACCCCGCGGCAGGCCGGTGCCTACCTGGCGGCCGCACCCGGGGCGGCCGGGCACTGGGCCCCGGACGAGATCGCCGCCCTCGTCCAGCCCTGAGCACCCCGATCCCGGCGGACTGGCTACAGTTCCTGCTCGTCGCACGGGGATCCCATCCGGCCGTCACCCCCGTGCGGCGTCAGTCACCCGGCGCGGGGCCCCGGCTCACCGGCTCGCCACGACCGGCTGCCCGGCCACCGCGGCGCGCTGTCGCGTGGCGCTGACCAGCCGGGTTTCGGATTCCGGCGAACCGGGAAAAAGTGGCTGGACGCTGCGTTTCGAGCACCCCGGGAGGTGGGATCGGCGATGGACACCCCCGTGCTGGCCGGAGTGCTGGCCGAGATCGCCCGTGATCTGCAGGCCGAAGCCGATGTCGAAGCCACGCTGGCCGCCATCGTGAAGGCGGCGGTGGACCACGTCGAAGGCGCCGAGTACGCCGGGATCTGCCTGGCCGACCGGCGCTCCCGCTGCCGCACCGTCGCCCCGACCAGCGCCCTGGTCACCGACATCGACCAGTTGCAGTACCGCACCGGTGAGGGCCCGTGCCTCGACGCCCTCGCCAAGCGGGGGAGCTACCGGACCGGCGACCTGAGCCGGGAGACCCGCTGGCCGAAGTTCGCTCCCGCGGCCGCGGCGACCGGGGTGCGCTCGCTGCTGTCCTACCGGCTGTTCACCACCGACTCCACGCTCGGCACGCTCAACCTCTACTCCACCAGGGTCGGCGCCTTCGGCGACCGGACGGTCCAGGACGGTGAGGTGTTCGCCGCCCACGCCGCCATCGCGCTCGCGGACGCGCAGAACGAAGCCCGGCTGCAGGGGGCGCTGGAGCACCGGGACGTGATCGGCATGGCCAAGGGCATCCTGATGCAGCGCCACGACCTCGACCCCGCCCGCGCCTTCCGGATGCTCGTCGAGGCCTCGCAGGCCTCTCACCTGAAACTGCACCAGGTGGCCAACTGGCTGGTCGAGCACCGCCACGGACTGTGACCGCCGAAGGGGTGCGGGCGGGAACCGCCCACCCACACCCCCGGCCGGGTCAGGCGGAGGCCAGGAAGAACATCACGATGCCGATCAGCGCGAGCACCTCGACGATGGTGAAGGTGGCCCACGCCAGGCCGAGCAGTTTGCCCTGCGCTTCCGGCTGGCGGGCGGTGCCGTTGATCACCGCGGCGAAGATCAGCCCCACGCCGATGCCGGGGCCGACGGCCCCCAGCCCGTAACCGATGGCGGCGAGGCCGGGGTTGAGGTCGGCGGCTGCCTGGGCGAGAACCACGTTGCTCAGGGGATTTCCCTTCGCTCGGTTGATCGTCCTGCTTCCAGGGTGGCCGGGCCGCACCGGTGGAGCTACCTCCGAACCGGACTTCTTGTGGGTGTCCAGGTGACCGGGCCACCGACCCGCCGCGCACCGGGGAGTTGCCCAGCAGGAGGTGGTTTTCCTTGCCAGCGAAGGTTTTTCACGAATCGGGTGGCGCATCGATCGGTCGGGTGGAGTGGCCGCGCCGGGCGTTAGACGGCGGGTGCAGCGGAAAACCCCGGCACGTCAAGCAGAACTGGTGCGTCACCGATTCCGGCGAAGGAGGTGCAACACCGATGCGCAAGATCTCGATGAAGGCTCGCAAGGTCAAGCGGACCGACCGCAACGCGGCCCGCTGGATGTGGGAGCACTACAACAGCAAGTAGCGCTGCGGGTGTGCGGGGGCCGGGCGCCGATCCGGGTGCCCGGCCCCGTCCCGATCCCCGCCGGGAAGCCGACTTCCACCTCCCAGGAGTGCCGTCATGCGCCTTCGCCGCGCCAGCTGTGTGGTCTGCTATTGGTACGAGGGCGAGTTCGTCGCCCATCCCTATCCGGGGTCGGGGCCGGCCGCGGTGCACCCGGCGGCCGCGGAGGTCCTGTCCGCGTTCGGCGAGTGGGTCGAACCGGCGAAGGCCGCCGAACTGCTCGACCACCTCACGCCGGGCACCGTCGCCGAAGCGGTGGAAGCCCTGTCCGAGGCGGGGCTGCTGCTCGCCGAGGACAGCCCGGAGGCCATCCGTGACGCCGGAGTGGCCCAGCAGTGGGCCACCTGGGCGCCGGAGGCGTCGTTCTTCCACTACGCCACCCAGGACCTGCCCTACCCCACCGAGGAGGAGCGGCAGCGGCTGCTGGCCGAGGGCGTCGGCCAGGACTTCCCCGACCACGTGCTGTTCACCGGCTACCCCGGCGCCCCGCGGGTGCTGCTGCCGCGCCGTCCCGCCGACCTGCGGCTGCCGTACGACCAGGTGCTCTACGCCCGCCGCACCCACCGCGACTTCACCGCCGAACCCGTCGCGCTGGACACCCTGGCCACGCTGCTGGCCACCGTGTTCGGGCCGGTGGACTTCATCGACAGCGGGCACGAGGTGCTGTTCCGCCGCACCAGCCCCTCCGGCGGCGCGCGGCAGGAACTCGAGCCGTACGTGGCGATCCGCAACGTCGACGGCGTCGATCCGGGGACCTACCACTACAACCTGCGTGAGCACTCGCTGGAACTGCTCTCGCCGGGGTTGACCGGGGCGGAGACCGCGCACCTGTGCGCCGATCAGGAGTGGGCGGGCGGCGCGGCCTTCCTGGTCGTGCTCGCCGCGGTGATCGACCGCATGAGCAGCAAGTACCGCAACGCCCGGTGCTACCGGGTGAGCCTGCTCAACGCCGGGCACCTCGGGCAGACCTTCGCGCTGACCGCCACCGCCCTCGGCCTCGGCCCCGCGCAAACCGGCGCTTTCCACGACACCGCGGTCGCCGAACGCTGTGGTCTGGACAACGTCGGCCACACCCCGGTGTACGTGCTCGCCGCCGGGCACCCGCACCCCGAACCGGAGAACGGGCCGCCACCGGCACGGCTGGACACCTTCCGCGACAGCGTGCTGCAGCGATGACCGGGCTCGCCGCGGTGTGCCTCGTCCCGATGACCGAGGCCGGCTTCGCCGCCTACCGCGGCCGGGCAGTCGCCGACTACGCCGATGACCACGTCCGGACCGGCCATTGGCCACCGGACGGGGCGCGGCAGCGGGCGGAGGCCGAGTTCGCGGCCCTGCTGCCCCGGGGTGCCGCCACCCCGGGGCACCACCTGTGCACCGCGCACGGCGAAGGCGGCCGGATCGGCGTGGCCTGGTACGGCGACGCCCCGGACGGCTCGGGTGCCTGGCTCTACGACGTGCACGTCGACCCGGAGCTGCGGAGCCGGGGTCATGGCACCGCGATCCTGACGGCCATCGAACTCCGGCTGCGCGAGAGCGGCGTGCGCACCGTCCGCGGCCACATCCGCGCCGACAACGCCGCTTCACGGGCGCTGAGCCGCGCACTCGGCTACCGCGAAACCGAGGTGACCGGGTTCGGCGTCACCGTCCTGAAGCAGCTTTGAGCGCGCCGGTGAGCAGGGCGCGCTTGTCCGGTTTGCCGCTGGGCAGGGTGGGCACCTCGCCGACCACGGTGAGGGTGGCGGGGACGGCGGCTTCCCCCAGTTCCCGCCCCACGCGGGCGCGTAGCTCGTCCAGGTCGACCTCACCGCTGGTGACCACGAAGGCGTGGGCGGCCTCCCCCGTTCGCTCGTCCGGGGCGCCGACCACGTAGGACTCCGTCACCCCGGGGTGGCCGGCCAGCGCCCGTTCGATCGCGCCCGCGTAGTGCACGATCGCGTTGACGATGATCACGTCGCGCGCCCGGCCGGTCAGGTACAGGTAGCCGCGCTCGTCGAGGTGGCCCAGGTCCCGCGTCCGCACCCAGCCCTCTCGCAGCAGGTCCGCGGTTTCCGTTTCGTCCCGCCAATAACCGGCCGGCGCGCAGGCGGTGCGCACCCAGACCTCCCCGGTCTTCCCCGCGGGCAGCACGGTTCCCCCGGTGTCCCGGACCTCCAGGTCCACGCCGGACCGGGCCCGGCCGACCGAGGCCAGCGCGGGCGGCCAGGCGGCGACGTCGGCCGCGGTGAGCGCGGTCAGGAAGCCGGTTTCGGTCTGGCCGTACCCCTGCACGATCACCGGGCCGAGGCGGTCGACGGCTTCGGCCATCCGCTGCGGCGACAGCGGTGAACCCGCGACCAGCAGCACCCGGACCGCGCTCAGGTCGACCTCGGTGGTGCGCAGGGCGTCCAGCAGCTGGTGCAGGCGCGGCACGGTGAGCAGGCTCGCGGTGACGCGCAGCCGCTCGAGCACCCGCGGGAAGTCCGGCGGCCCCTCCGGGATCACCGCGGTACCACCGGAGAGCAGGCACAGGCCGAGGTGTTCCTGCATCACCGCGCTGGTGAGCGTGCCGAACAGCAGGAACCGGCCGTACCCGGCGGCGAGGTCCGCGGTTTCGGTGCTCCACTTCGCCGGTTGCCACGACCAGTGCGCGGTCATCGCCGCGTAGGTCAGCGCGACGCCCTTGGGCGCGCCGGTGCTGCCGCTGGTGAAGGTCACCGAGGCGATGTCGTCCGGGCGCCCGCGCACCACCGGTTCCTCCGGAGTGGACAGCAGTTCCGGGCCGATGCGCAGCACCCGGGCCCCGCGGGCGGCGGCGAGCAGTTCCGGACCGGGGTCGTCGGTCACCAGTGCGGCCACGTCCCGGCCGACCACGTGCGGCAGCTGCGCCTCGGTCAGTCCCGGCCGGACACCGACCACCCGGCAGCCGAGCGCCGCCGCGGCGAGCTGGGCGGCGAAGCCCTCCGGGGTGACCGCGGTCGCCAGCGCGACGCCGTCACCGGGGCCGAGCCCGGCAGCGGACAGGCCGCCGGTGAACCGCGCAACCAGGTCCAGCACCTCGGCCCTGGTCACCACCCGGGTGCCGTGTTCGAAAGCCGGAGTACCGGGATCGGCGGCGAACGAGTCGAGCATTGCCTGCGGGTACAGATCCGTCATGGCGTCATCACTACCACCCTTTCCGGTTTCCGGGAAAACCGATAGGAAACCGACAGGTTCACTCACCCCGATAGCGGATTCCCCGGTGTTTCAGTTTTCAACTAACCTCGGAAGCCCCACTGGATGTTGAGGAGTTTCCATTGTCTAGTGCCATTTCCGTCGATTACCTCGTACTCGGCGCCGGACCGGCCGGGCTACAGGCCGGTTACTATCTGGAGCAGGCCGGGCGGAGCTACCTGGTCCTCGAATCGGGCGAAGCGCCCGGCACCTTTTTCACCCGGTTCCCCCGGCACCGGAAGCTGATCTCGATCAACAAGGTCCACACCGGCTGGACCGACCCCGAGCTGCGCCTGCGCACCGACTGGAACTCGCTGCTGTCCAACGGGAACGAGCCGCTGTTCACCAGCTACAGCAAGCGCTACTTCCCACCGGCCGAAGACCTGCTGCGCTACCTGGCCGACTTCGCCGAGATCCACGGGCTGGCCGTGCGCTATGGCACCCGGGTGACCCGCGTCAGCCGTCCGGACGATTTCGAGGCGGTCGACGAGAACGGCAATGTGTTCCGCGCCCGGCGGCTCATCGTGGCCACCGGGGTGAGCAAACCGTTCATTCCGGACATCGACGGTATTGAGCACGCCGAATTCTACAACGACGTTTCGGTCGACCCGGATGACTTCACCGGCAAACGGGTGCTCATCATCGGCCGCGCGAACTCGGCTTTCGAAACCGCGGACAACCTCATCGAAACCGCCGCGGTCATTCACGTGGCGGGCCCCGGTTCGCTGAAGCTGGCCTGGCAAACGCACTTCGTCGGGCATTTGCGCGCGGTGAACAACAACTTCCTCGACACCTACCAGCTGAAGCTGCAGAACGCGCTGCTGGACGGTCACGTGCTCGGCATCCGCCAGGACGGAGACGGCTACCTGGTGCGGGTCAGCTTCTCGCGGGTGAACGAGGTGGTCAAGGAGATCCGGTACGACCGGGTGATCGCGGCCACCGGGTTCCGGTTCGACCCCTCGGTCTTCGCCCCGGAGTGCCGCCCGGAACTGACCATCAACGACCGCTTCCCGGCGCAGACCTCGGCGTGGGAGTCGGTCAACGTGCCGGGCATGCACTTCGCCGGCACGATCACGCAGGCCCGCGACTTCAAGCGGTCGACGAGCGGGTTCATCCACGGCTTCCGGTACGGGGTACGGGCGCTGCACCGGATCCTGGAACAGCGGCACCACGGCGTGCCGTGGCCCGGCCGCGAACTCACCGGGTCCACGGCGGACACCGTCACCGACGCGGTGATCGAGCGGGTCAACCGCACGTCGGCGTTGTTCCAGGTGTTCGGCTTCCTCGGCGACGCGGTGCTGTTCGGCGACTCCGCCCGCTACCTGGAGGAGCTGCCGGTCGACTACCTGCACGAAGCGGTGGCGGCCGGCGAGTTCGGCGACGTGGCGTCCTATCTGGTCGTCACGCTGGACTACGGCGAGGGCCACGACAAGGTCAACCCGTTCGACATCTCGGCGGGGCGCGCGTCGCAGGAGGACACCAGCGGGCTCGACGGCCGGTACCTGCACCCCGTGGTGCGCCTGTACCGCGGTGGCGAACTGGTCGCCGAGCACCACGTGACGGAGAACCTGGAGAACGAATGGGACAGCGAGAAGGTGCACCGCGCCCCGCTGCGCGAGTTCCTCCAGGCCCAGCTGGAAAGTTCCCGGGTGAGCCTCTGATGGACCTGGCCGAGCTGCACGAGCGGGCCAGGGAACGGCTCGATCCGGTGCACTACGACTACTTCGCCGGCGGCGCCGGGAGCGAGACCGTGCTCGCGGGAAACGAGCGAGCGTTCGACCGGCTCGCGCTGCTCCCCCGGGTGCTGCGCGGGCAGCCGCCCGAGGACCTCGCGGTGGACCTGCCCGGTGCCAGGGCGTCGATGCCGATCCTGGTCTCGCCCACCGCCTTCCACCGCCTCGCGCACCCCGATGGCGAGCTGGCCACGGCCAGGGCCACCGCGGCGGCGGGCACCGTGCTGGTCTCCGGCATGGCCGCCACGGTGGCCATCGGCGAGGTGACCGCGGCCGCCCGCGAGGTGGACCCGGACGCCGCCGTGTGGTTCCAGCTCTACCTCCAGCCGGACGCCAAGACCACCGAGTGCCTGGTGCGCCGGGCCGAGGACGCCGGCTGCCCGGCGCTGGTGGTCACCGTGGACTCGCCGGTGTTCGGCAGGCACGCCCGCGACCACCGCAACGGCTTCCACGACCTGCCACCGGGGTTCGCCGCGGAGAACATGCGTGACCTGCCGGGTTCACCCGGCGTCCGCGACATCGAGATGTGCCGGGAGGCCAGCTGGCGCCACGTCGACGCGCTGCGGCGGATGACCGGGCTCCCGGTGCTGCTCAAGGGGATCCTGCACCCCGAGGACGCCAGGACCGCGGTGGACACCGGGATCGACGGCGTTCTGGTGTCCAACCACGGCGGCCGCCAGCTCGACGTGGTGCCCGCGGCGATCGACGCCCTGCCGCGGATCGCCGAGGCGGTCGGCGGCCGGATCCCGGTGCTGGTCGACGGCGGGATCCGGCGTGGCAGCGACGTGGCCGTCGCCAGGGCGCTGGGCGCGGTGGCGGTCGGGGTCGGCAGGCCCGTGCTGTGGGGCCTCGCCGCGGACGGCGAAGCCGGGGTGCGGCGGGTGCTCGGCCTGCTGCGCGACGAGTACGAGCACGTGCTGGCCCTGTGCGGCGGGGTGCCCGCCGCCGACCAGGTGGTGAGCCGGTGCTGAGCCTGCCCGAGCTGGTGGTCGCCCTGCGGGTCAAGGTGTTCGAGGCGGTCAACGCCGACCACGTGATCACCCTGCCCGACCAGGACGGCCGGTTCATGGAGGTCTACGCCCACCCGGCGGCCAACGGCCGCAGCCGCGGCGCGGAGCTGTCGGACCTGTTCTGGTACTGGCTCTCCCCCGGCCCCGAAGTCCACCAGGAGCACCTCGAAGCCGGGCCGCGCTACGACGAGGTCGCCCGGACCACCCTGCGCATCCTCGCCGGGCCGAGCGAGAAGCTCGCCGAAGCGGCGGCCCGGTGCACGGCGGCGGTGCTCGACGCCGAGGTGCCCGGTCGCGCGAAACTGGTGCGCCTGCGCGATCTGATGATGCCGGTGTGGGCGGACTACTGCTACGAACTGGTGTTCCGCGAACCCTGCCCGCCCGAAGCGCGGAAGCTGATCGTCGGCCACGCCGACGACGTGGTGACCGCGTTGAAGTGCACCGGGCTGCGGCACCCGCGCCGCCGGGCGAAGCTGACCCGCTACCTCGCCCGGCGGCTGGGCGACATCCCGCACGAGCTGCCGGAATCGTTGTCGGAGCAGGAAAAGGTGCACTACCTCCAGGGCACCTTCTTCAACACCGCCGTGGTGCAGCTGTCCGAGGCCATGGCGCACCTGCTGCTGGTGCTGGCGCAGCACCCCGGCGTGCAGCGGCGGCTCGCCGAGGAGCCCGCCGACGAACGCTACTTCTCCCGCGTGCTCGACGAAACCATGCGGCTGTACCCGCTGTTCGGCATCGCGCACCGGATCGCCACCGCCGACATCGAGGTCGGCGGCACCACCCTGCCCGAGGGCTCGGTGCTCTGCTTCTCCTACCCCGGCTACCACGCCACCGGTTACCCGGATCCGGAGGAGTTCGACCCCTCCCGCTGGGAACGGCTCTCCGCCCGCGAGGCGCACCACATCCCGTTCGGCGTGGCGGCGAACCGGCCGTGCCCGGCCTGGCGGCTCTCCCCGCTGGCCATGCGGGCCGCGACCACCGAGGTGCTGCGCCGGTTCCGGCTGGACTCCACCGTTTCGCACACCAGGCCCCTCCCCCACCGCGCGCCCTGCCTGCTCAGCCGCCGCGCCGATCCCCTCCCCCCGCGGCGGATCCGCTGGATCGGCCGCTTCCTCCGGACCCGCGACCAGGTGGAAAGCCTGTGGCGCAGCGTGGTCCAGCTGGTGCTCGGCACCTGGATGGTGCTCGACGCCCGGCGGCAGCGGCAGGCGGGCCGCTACTTCGACACCCACGACACCCAGGGCTGCCCGATCAGCCACTAGGCACGGAGGACCCGATATGCCCAACACCCTGCTGGCCCCTGCCTTCTTCCTCGCCGTAGTAGCCATCCTGCTCACCTGCCGCGCCGTCGGCTGGGTGCTGCGCGCCCTCGGCCAGCCGCCCGTGGTGGGCGAAATGGTCGCCGGGGTGGTGCTCGGGCCGTCGGTGCTCGGGCTGCTGGCACCCGGCGTGGAAGCCGCGTTGTTCCCCGAGGAGCTCCGGCCCGTGCTCTACGTGGTCGGCCAGATCGGCCTGGTGGTGTTCATGTTCCAGACCGGGTACGAGTTCCGGGCCGACCGGGTGCGCCGGGTGGCCCGCCCGGCCGCGTTCATCTCCACCGCGGGCATGGTGGTGCCGCTGGTGCTCGGTGCCGCGCTCACCTGGGCCGCACACGGCTGGGTCAACCTGTTCCCGGACGGCGTTTCGCTGGTGGTCTCCATGCTCTTCGTCGGCGTGGCGCTGGCGATCACCGCCTTTCCCATGCTGGCGCGGATCATCACCGAACGCGGGCTGACCGACACCCGGTTCGGCTCGGTCGCGCTGGCCTGCGGCGCACTGGACGACGCGGTGGCCTGGGTGCTGCTGGCCGGGGTGCTCAGCATCGCCGCGGGCAGCGCCGGGCCGGTGGCGCTGACCGCGGGCGGCACCGCGATCCTGGTGCTGCTGCTGGTGGCCGTCCTGCGGACGAACGAGCGCGCCAGGGCACTGGCCGACCGGCTGCCCGCCGAGCACCTGCTGCTGGCGCTGGTGATCGTGTTGTTCCTGGCGGCCTGGTACACCGACGTGATCGGGCTGTACGCGGTGTTCGGCGCGTTCAGCCTCGGGGTGGTGTTCCCGCGGTCGGAACCGGTGGACCGGGTGGTGGCCAAGATCGCGCCGGTCGGCGCGCTGTTCCTGCCGCTGTTTTTCACCTACTCCGGGCTGAACACCGACTTCGGGCTGCTGGTCGACCCCGGGCTGCTGCTGTTCGCCGTGGCCGCGGTGGCCGCCGCGATCGCCGGGAAGCTGGGTGCCTGCTGGGCCGCCGCGCGCTTCGCCGGTGAATCGCCGGAGGTGGCGCTGCGGGTCGGCACGCTGATGAACGCCCGCGGGCTGATGCAGCTGATCGCGATCAACGTCGGGCTGGCCGCCGGGATCGTCACCCCGGAGTTGTTCAGCGTGCTGGTGCTCGTCGCCATCGTCACCACGGTGATGGCCACGCCGGTGCTGCGGCTGTGGGACCGGCTGGACCGGCGCGCGGCCCGGCCACTGGCCGTGGGGACAGGTGATTGACGCCTCCCTCGCCTCGGTAGTAGCTTCTCGCCAGGGCCACAATTGGACTAGACCAGTGGATTGGGCTCCCTTCGACGGAAGAGGGTTATCGTGCCGGAAGGCCAGGCGAGTTCGCGCTCCAGGAGATTGACCGCGCTCACGCTGTCGTGCGCGGGGCTGCTCGGGGCCACCGTGTTGTCCGCCGCCGTTCCCGCGGCCACCGCGGACGACCGCACGCGGGGCACCGACGTGGCAGCCGCCGAGCAGACGCTGCGCGGGTTGTCGCTGGAGCAGAAGATCGGCCAGCTGTTCGTGGTCACCGTCTACGGCAAGTCGGCGGGCGACGCGCACCCGATGAACCAGCAGATGTACGGGGTCGCGACGCCCGCCGAGGTCGTGCGCGAGCACCACGTGGGCGGGGTCATCTACTTCAACAACGACGACGCCGACAACGTCGACGACCCGAAGCAGCTGGCCCGGTTCTCCAACGGGCTGCAGCGCGCGGCGCTGTCCTCCGGGGCGCACCTTCCGCTGATCACCTCCATCGACCAGGAGGGCGGGCAGACCACCCGGATCAGCGCGCCCGCCACCGAGTACCCCAGCAGCATGGCGCTCGGAGCCGGGCGCTCGGCCGACAACGCCGGGCGGCTGGCCGCGATCAACGCCCGTGAACTCCGCGCGATGGGCGTCAACCAGAACTTCGCGCCGGTGGCGGACGTCAACTCGAACCCGCTCAACCCGGTGATCGGCACCCGGTCGTTCTCCTCGCAGCCGGGCCTGTCCAGCGAACTGGTCGCCGCCGAGGTCCACGGGTACCAGGATTCCGGCAAGCGCACCGAAACCGTGTCCACCTCGGCCAAGCACTTCCCCGGCCACGGCGACGCGGACACCGACAGCCACACCGGCCTGCCGATCATCAACCGCAGCGAGGCCGACTGGCGCAAGATCGACCTGCCGCCGTTCCAGGCCGCGATGGCCGGTGGCACGGACTCGATCATGACCGCGCACATCGCGATGCCCAGCCTCGACCCGTCGGGCACGCCCGCCACCCTGTCCAAGCCGATCCTGACCGGGCTGCTGCGGAACGAACTGGGCTACGACGGCGTGGTGGTCACCGACGCGCTGCGCATGGACGCCATCCGCAAGCTCTACCCGGACGCGGAGGTGCCGGTGCTGGCCCTCGAAGCCGGGGTGGACCAGCTGCTGCTGCCGCCGGACTTCACCGCCGCGGTCAAGGGCGTCACCGACGCGGTGCACAGCGGCAGGCTGTCCGAGCAGCGCATCGACCAGAGCGTGCTGCGCATCCTGAAGCTGAAGCTCAAGCGCGGCATCCTGACCAAGCCGCTGGTCGACGAGCGGGCCGTGGGCAAGGTCGTCGGCAGCAAGGCGCACCGCGACGCCATCGCCCGGATCACCGAGCAGGCGCCCACCGTGCTGAGCAACGACGCCGGCCTGCTGCCGCTGGAGAAGCCGGGCAAGGTCGTGGTGGCGGGCTGGCACAAGCCGGACTTCCCGGGCTACCCGGCGGATCCGGTCACCTCGCTGGCGAAGGAACTGCGCGGCACCGCGGTGCCGACCGGGGAGAACCCCGGCCAGGCCGAGATCGGCAAGGCCGTCGCGGCGGCGAAGTCCGCGGACACCGTGGTCGTGCTGGCCAACGGGCTGCGGACCAGCCCGGCGCAGGTGTCGCTGCTGAAGAGCCTGCAGGCGACCGGGAAACCGGTGGTCGCGGTGTCCATCCAGGAGCCGTACGACCCGGCCTTCGCGGCCAACCCGACCTGGGTGGCCACCTACGACTGGCGTGACGTGTCCATGTCGACGCTGGCCAAGGTGCTGCGCGGCAAGCTTTCCCCGGCCGGCAAGCTGCCGGTCGACATCCCCGCGCACGACGACCCGGCGAAGATCCTGTACCCGTTCGGGCACGGGCTGAGCTGGTAACAGCGGAACCCGGCGCCCCGGCTCGGCCACCACCGGGCCGGGGCGCCGTTCGCTTTTTCAGCCGGATCGGCGTTCGCGCTGCGGGACCACCACGTACTTCGGGTCCCGCGTGGACGCCACCCCGGCGGCATACACGCCGAACCGGGTGCACAGGCCCGCGGCCAGGTACGAAGCCCCGGCCAGCACCCCGGCCGCCCGGCTCCGGCCGGCGAACAGGGAGAGCCCGGCACCCGCCGCGGTGAGCACCCGGCTCGCCTTGAGCAGCCTGCCCGCGCGCCCGGTGCGGTAGGGCTCGGAAACCAGGCCGAGACCGTGTTCCAGGCGGGCACCCGCGGCCAGTTCGGCCACCGCACCGGCCACCCCCACCCGGATCGCCGGACCGGCTTCGGCACGCGGCACGGCCAGCAGCGCCACGCCGCTGCCGCCGGTGAGCGCACTGCCCGCGAACAACACCGGCAGGTCGTGGTAGCCCTCGTGCCACGACGGTGTGGCGGTGTCGGCCAGCAGCACCGCGGTGTAGGTGCACATGGCCGGGCCCAGCACCGCGGCCGCGCTCCCGGCCAGCCGCCCGAGCACCGGCAGCCGCCCGGAAAGCTCGCTCGCCGCGGCGATCGCGGTCAGCCCGGAGAACGGCGAGAGGATCCACGAACCCACCGACAGCGGCGACGTCGGCTTGAACACGCGCAGCATGTGCAGGAACCGCTCCGGCCTGCCGAGGTCGTGGATCAGCGCCACCACGCTCGCCAGCGCACCGGCGGAGGCCGCGACCCGGCCCACCCGGACCAGGGCCGGGCGCGCGGTCAGGTCGGCGAAGCCCGCCATGGTCGCCGAGGCACCGGCGAGCCCGCCGAGGAACAGGTACAGCGGCACGTCCGGCTGCTTCCACGCCGGTTCCTTGAGGATCGGCCTGCCGTAGTAGGAGCCGAATTCGGCGGGCTCGACCAGGGTGCGTTCCCGCTTCGGGCTCACCGGCCACCGCCGAGGAAGGACAACGCGACCGCGGCCACCACACCGCAGGCGGTGGCCGCCGCCCGCTTCCACATCGCGGGCAGGTCACGCGTGGTCACCACCGGGTCCGGGGGCAGGCCGTAGACCTCGGGTTCGTCCAGCAGCAGGAAGAACGCGCCGTCCCCGCCGACCCCGTCGTCCGGGTCGCGCCCGTAGAGCCGCGCTTCGGTGACGCCCTCCTCGTGCAGCGTCCGGACCCGTTCGTCCGCCCGTTCCCGCAACTCGTCCAGTTCGCCGAACTGGATGGAATCGGTGGGGCAGGCCTTGGCGCAGGCCGGTTCCATGCCCGAGCTGATCCGGTCGTAGCACAGCGTGCACTTGAACGCGCGGCCGTCTTCCTCGCGCTTGCCGATCACCCCGTACGGGCAGGCGGGCACGCAGTACCCGCAGCCGTTGCAGATGTCGCCCTGCACCACCACCGTCTCGAACTCGGTGCGCCACAGCGCCCCGGTCGGGCAGACGTCGAGGCAGGCGGCGTGGGTGCAGTGCTTGCACACGTCGCTGGACATCAGCCACCGCATCCCGTCGTCGGCCTGCGGCTGCTCGATGAACGCCACGTGCCGCCAGGTGCTCGCGCTCAGCGCCCCGGTGTTGTCGAAGGACATGCCGAGCAGGTCCAGCCCGCCGTCCGGCGGTACCTCGTTCCACTCCTTGCACGCCACCTCGCACGCCTTGCAGCCGATGCAGACCGAGGTGTCGGTGAAAAAGCCCTTCCTGCCGGTCATCCGCCCTCCTTCGCCCGGTACCGCTCGACCAGTTCGCGCAGTGCGGCCCCGCGGGGCCGCCGCCCCGGCCGGATGTCGCAGGTGGTCGCCTTCGACTCCTGGATGTGCGTGTTCGGGTCCAGCACCACCGGCAGCAGGTCGTTCGCCGAATCACCGCGCACCAGGCCGCTGCTGCCCCAGTGGTAGGGCAGGCCGATCTGGTGCACCACCCGCCCGCGCACCCGCAGCGGCCGCATCCGGCGGGTGACGAGCACCCGGGCCTCGATCGCGGTCCGCGCGGAGACGATCGTGGCCCAGCCGCCGTGGGCCAGCCCGCGTTCGGCGGCCAGTTCCGGCGAGACCTCGCAGAAGAACTCCGGCTGCAACTCCGCCAGGTACGGCAGCGTCCGGCTCATCCCGCCCGCGGTGTGGTGCTCGGTGAGCCGGTAGGTGGTGACCACGTACGGGTACACCGCGCTGCCCGCCGGGTGGTACGGGTTGACGGCCAGGTCGTAGGTCTGCACCACCGGGCTGTCCGACTGGCCGTGCAGCGCGTTGTCCACCGCGGACTCGTACGGCTCGTAGTGGGCCGGCAGCGGGCCGTCCACCAGGCCGGACGGCGCGTACAGCCAGGCACGGCCGTCGTGCTGCATGATGAAGGCGTCGCGGCCGCTGAGCGCGTCCTGCGCCTTGGCCCCCGGTGGCGGTTCGTAGTCGGGTGCCTTGTGCGCTTCGAAGTCCGGCACGTCCGGCCCGGTCCAGCTGCGGCTGCCCGGATCCCAGCGCAGGTACGCCTTCCGCTCGCTCCACGGTTTCCCGTCCGGGTCGGCCGACGCGCGGTTGTAGAGGATGCGGCGGTTGGCCGGCCACGCCCAGGCCCAGTCCTTCGCCACCCAGTCCTGTTCCCCGCCGGGGGTGCGGTCGGCCGCGTGGTTGCGGCCACCGGCGTAGACACCGCAGTAGATCCAGCAGCCGCACGAGGTCGTGCCGTCGGCGGTGAGCTGGGTGTAGGCCGACAACGGGCCTTCGGGACCGTGGCCGTTGATCTCGGCCAGCACCGCTTCCGCGCTCGGCTCGGCCAGCGGCCCCTCGGTCGGGTAGTCCCAGGTCAGCTCCTGGACCGGCAGGTCGCGCGGGTCGTCGCTGTCCGCCAGCCGGTCCCGGATGATCCGGCCGAGGTGGTAGTAGAACCACAGGTCGCTGCGTGCCTCGCCCGGCGGTTCCACCGCCTTGTGGTGCCACTGGAGCAGCCGCTGGGTGTTGGTGAAGCTGCCGTCCTTCTCGGTGTGCGCGGCGGCGGGCAGGAAGAACACCTCGGTGCCGATCTGCTCCGCGCTCAGCTCCCCGGTCTCGATCTCCGGGCCGTCCAGCCAGAAGTTCGCGCTCTCGATCAGCTGCAGGTCCCGCACCACCAGCCAGTCCAGGTTGGCCAGGCCGAACCGCTGCATCCGCCCGTTCGCCGAGCCGACCGCCGGGTTCTCCCCGACCAGGAAGTACCCCCGGCACGCACCTTCGAGCTGCGCCTTGATGGTGGTGTAGCTGCCGTGGTCACCGGTGATCCGCGGCAGGTGGCCGAAGCGGAAGTCGTTCGCCGGGGTGGCGTGCTCACCCCAGTACGCCTTGAGCAGGCTGACCGCGTAGGACCGGATGTTGCCCCAGAACCCGGCGTCGCCCTCGTCGTTGGCGACGTAGGCGTCCAGGTCGGGGTGCTGCTCGGCGTGCGGCATCGGCAGGTAGCCGGGCAGCAGGTTGAACAGCGTCGGGATGTCGGTGGAGCCCTGGATGCCGGCGTGCCCGCGCAGGGCCAGGATGCCGCCGCCCGGCCTGCCGATGTTGCCGAGCAGGCTCTGCAGGATCGACGCGGCGCGGATGAACTGGGCACCGGAGCTGTGCTGGGTCCAGCCCACCGAGTACACCCACGCCGTGGTGCGCTCGCGGCCCGAGTTCGCGGTGATGGCTTCGGCGATCTCGGTGAACCGCTCGGCCGGGATGCCGCAGATCTCGGCCACCACCTCCGGGGTGTAGCGGGCGAAGTGCCGTTTGAGCACCTGGTAGACGCACCGGGGGTGGGTCAGCGTCTCGTCCGTCTCCGGTTTCGCGCCGATCGCCGCGCCACCGCTGCCGTAGGACTCCGCGCGCGCCGTCTGCTGGTGGCGTTCGCCGCCGTGCTGACCGCCGGTCCCGGTGTCGTCGTAGGCCCAGGTGGCCGGGTCGTACTGCTGCCGCTGCGGGTCGAAACCGGAGAACAGCCCGTCCAGGTCCTCGGTGTCGGCGAAGTCCTCACGCAGGATGGCCGCGGCGTTGGTGTAGGCCAGCACGTACTCGCGGAAGTCCTTCTCCTCGTCCAGCACGTACTTGATCAGCCCGCCGAGCAGGGCGATGTCGGTACCGGCCCGCACCGGGACGTGGCTGTGCGCGACCGCGCTGGTCCTGGTGAACCGCGGGTCGATGTGGATGATCTTCGCCCCGCGTGCCTTCGCCTCCATCACCCACTGGAAGCCCACCGGGTGGCATTCGGCCATGTTCGAGCCCTGGAGCACGATGCAGTCGGCGTTGGCCAGATCCTGCTGGAACGTCGTGGCCCCGCCACGACCGAAGGAAGCTCCCAGACCGGGAACCGTGGCGGAGTGTCAAATACGCGCCTGGTTCTCGATCTGGATCGCGCCGAGCGCGGTGTAGAGCTTCTTCATCAGGTAGTTCTCTTCGTTGTCCAGGGTCGCGCCGCCCAGGCTGGCGAAGCCGAGGGTGCGGTTGAGCGCCCGGCCGTGCTCGTCGCGGTCCTGCCAGGTCTCGGCACGCGTGCGCAGCACCCGGTCGGCGATCATCTCCATCGCCGTGTCCAGCGGCAGCCGCTCCCACTCGCGGCCGTGGGGGCGCCGGTAGAGCACCTCGGTCACCCGGTCGGGGCTGGTCACCAGCTGCTTGCTGGCCGAGCCCTTGGGGCACAGCCTGCCGCGCGAGATCGGCGAGTCGGGATCGCCTTCGATCTGGGTGATCCGCTCGCCGGCGACGTAGACCTTCTGGCCGCAGCCCACGGCGCAGTAGGGGCAGACCGAGCGCACCACCCGGTCGGCTTCCCCGGTGCGCGCCCGCAGCTGCTCGGACCGCTTCGACTTGGCCGCGGCACCGCGGCCGAGGCGGTCCTCCCCGGTGAGCTGCCGGTAAACCGGCCAGCTCCCCAGCCACGTCCGCAGACCCATGCCCCCACGCTAATCCCTGTCCGGCCGCCGCGCAGAGCGACGGCCGTCCGGGTGACGCACGGTGTGCCCGCGCCGGTCGAGCAGTTCCAGCAACGGCACCGCGACCCGGCGGGTGGTGCCCAGCTCCCGGCGCGCCTCGCTGACGGTGAACGGATCCGGCAACCCGGCCAGCGCTTCCACCGCCAGCCGCACCGCTTCCGGCGTGACGACCACCGTTTCGGCGAGCCGGACCAGGCGTCCGGCGCGTTCGGCCGCCGCCAGTTCCCGGACCCCCAGGCCCAGTCCGGCGAGTTCCTCCGCTTCGGGGGCGCGCAGCGGATCGGCGCGCTGCTCGATCCGGGAAATCGCCCGTTCGAGTCGTTCCGGCAGGCCCGCGCCGGGCCGCCGGACGCGGCCCCCGGCCGTCTCGAAGCCGAGTTCTGCCAGCAGATCCGCCACCACCGCCGCCGCCGGCAGGCCGAGCCGCTGCCGCAGTGCGTCGACCGGCATCCCGGCGGACACCTCGTCCCACGCCGCCAGTTCCGCGCGTGCCTTCTCGCGCAAGGCGGCCCAGTGCCGCTCGTCGAACACCCACGCCCCCACCTGCCGCCCACGCGGGGTCCGGCCCATCGCGCGGAGGTCGGCGATACGCGCGTAACCGTGGTGCAGCCCGTCCGTCCCGGTCTCGAGCCGGTGCACCCGCGCCTTCGCCGCACCACGGCGGCGCAGTGCGGGTGGTGCCACGTCGAGCACCTCGAACCCGGCGGCGATCCGGTGTTCCCCGGGGTCGCGCAGCAGCCCCCGGTCCCCGATCCGCAGCGGCAGCGGCGTGCGCGTGGTCAGCCGCGCGAACTCCGCCCCCAGTGGGCGCACGCGCACCGGCACCGCCGCGGAACCCAGGTGCAGCACCAGCTCACGGTGCAGTTCGGCGGGCCGGTCCAGCCGCACGTCGAACTCCGCGGTGGACCACCACGCGCCGGGGGTCAGCAGCGCGTCGCCGCGGGCGAGCCGGTCGCGCTCGACGCCACGCAGGTTGACCGCCACCCTGGCCACCGCGCCGGCCTCGGCCACCTCCTCGCCGAGCGCCTGCAGCCCGCGCACCCGCACGGGCCCGGCCGAACCGGTGACGGCCAGTTCGTCACCGACACGCAGGTGACCGCCGCTGAGCGTGCCGGTGACCACCGTGCCCGCCCCGCGCACGGTGAACACCCGGTCCAGCCACAACCGCACCCCGGCCGCCCGATCGGGGGCGGGCAAGCCGGTGACCAGGTCCGCCAGGGCCTGCCGCAGGGCGGGCAGCCCGGCCCCGGTGTGCGCGCTGACCGCCACCGCGGGCACCCGCCCGAGCGTGGTCGCGGCCAGGTGGTCCAGCGCTTCGGCCGTCGCCGCGGCGGGATCGGCGCGGTCGGCCTTGGTGATCGCCAGCAGGCCGTGCCGGACACCGAGCGCGTCCAGCGCGGCCAGGTGCTCCGCCGACTGCCGCGACCAGCCTTCGTCGGCCGCCACCACGAAGAGCACCGCGGGCACCGGGCCGATCCCGGCCAGCATGTTCGGCACGAACCGCTCGTGCCCCGGCACGTCGACGAAGGCGAGCCGGTCACCGGCCAGTTCCGTCCAGGCGAAGCCGAGATCGATGGTCAGGCCGCGGCGGCGTTCCTCGGCCCACCGATCGGGCTGGATGCCGGTCAGGCGGTGCACCAGGGTGGATTTGCCGTGGTCGACGTGACCGGCGGTGGCGACTACCCACATCGGCGCACCGCGGCGGCGAGCACCTCGTCGTCTTCGGGCGCGACCGTTCGCAGGTCCAGCAGGCACCGCCCGCGCTCGACCCGGCCCGCCACCGGCGGGTCACCGGTGCGCAGCGCGGCGGCGAAGGACTCCGGCAGGCTGAGCGCGTGGCTGGGCAGTTCGGCCCCCGGTGCTCCCCCGCCGCCGATCACCGACACCGACGCCACCACCGGCACCCCCAGCTGCTCGCCGAGGCGTTCGGCACGGCTCCGCAGCTCCGCTTCGGCGGTTTCGAGCGCGGCACGCACCGGCGGCAGGGGCCCGCGCACGGTCGCTTCGAGCGCGGCCAGGGTCAGCTTGTCGACTCGGAGCGCCCGCGCGGCCGGATGCCGCCGCAGCCGCTCGACGAGCCCGGCCGCCCCCAGCAGCAGGCCCGCCTGCGGACCGCCGAGCAGCTTGTCGCCGCTGGCCGTGACCAGGTCCGCCCCGGCACGCAACGCGGTGGTGGCGTCGGGTTCGCCGGGCAGCGCGGGGTGCGGGGTGAGCAGGCCGGAGCCGATGTCCACCACCAGCGGGACCGGCAGCTCCGCCAGTTCGGCGATACCGGCTTCGGCGGTGAACCCGGTGACGCGGAAGTTGGACGGGTGGACCTTGAGGACGAACCCGGTGTCCGGGCCGATCGCCTCGGCGTAGTCGGCCAGGTGGGTGCGGTTGGTGGTGCCGACCTCACGCAGCCGGGACCCGGTGGCGGCCAGCAGTTCGGGGATGCGGAAGCCGTCGCCGATCTCCACCAGTTCACCGCGGCTGAGCACGATTTCGCGGCCCGGTGCCAAGGTGAGCGCGCAGAGCAGCAGTGCGGCGGCGTTGTTGTTGACCACGTGCACGCCACCGGCCCCGGGCACCGCTTCGGCGAGCGCGGCCAGCGCACCCCGGCCCCGCCGGGCCCGCTGCCCGGTCACCAGGTCGAATTCCACGTCGGTGGTCCCGGCGGCCGCCGCCACCGCGGCCCTCGCCGCGGCCGAGAGCGGGGCCCGGCCCAGATTGGTGTGCACCAGCACGCCGGTCGCGTTGAGCACCGGCCGGGCACCCCGCGACAACTCCGCCCGGGCGGCTTCGGCGACCCGTCCGGGCGGGATCTCCCCGTCGCGCGCCCGCTGCTGGGCCCGGCGAACGGCCGCCTTCACCACGTCCCGGCCCGCCGTCACGTCGGCCAGGGCGGCGAGCAGTTCGTCCGTGCGGGGGATCGCCCGCCGGGGGTCAGCCATGGCGGAGGCGGACGGGAATCGAACCCGCCAGCGGCAGTGCCTGCCGCTCAACGGTTTTGAAGACCGCGCCGGCCACCAGGCCGGATACGCCTCCCTGCATGCCGACATCGTGCCAAGGGTGCGGGCGGCGCGCGACCGGGGCAGCATGGGCCGCATGGCTCACCGGTTGACGCAGTACGCCCACGGCGGCGGATGTGCCTGCAAGATCCCGCCCGGCGAACTGGAGGCGGTGGTGGCCGGGCTGGCCGGGGCGCGGCCGGTCGCCTCGGCGCACGAGCTGCTGGTCGGCCTGGACCACGGGGACGACGCGGCGGCGGTGCGGCTGACCGGTGATCTGGCGTTGATCGCCACCACCGACTTCTTCACCCCGGTCGCCGACGACCCGTACGACTGGGGCCGGATCGCCGCGGCGAACGCGCTGTCCGACGTCTACGCCATGGGCGGCACCCCGGTGGTGGCGGTGAACCTGCTCGGCTGGCCCCGCGGGAAGCTGCCGTTCGAACTGGCCACCGAGGTGCTGCGCGGCGGTTCGGCCGTGTGCGCCGAAGCGGGCTGCCACCTCGCCGGTGGGCACAGCGTGGACGACCCGGAACCCAAGTACGGCCTGGCCGTCACCGGCACGGCGGCCCCGGACCGCCTGCTGCGCAACGACGCCGGGCGGGCCGGTGTCCCGTTGTCGCTGACCAAACCGCTCGGCGTCGGGGTGCTGAACAGCAGGCACAAGGCCACCGGGGAACGCTTCGCGCACGCCGTGGACTCGATGACCGCGCTCAACGCGGACGCGTCGAAGGCGGCGCTGGCCGCCGGGATCCGGTGCGCCACCGACGTCACCGGGTTCGGCCTGCTCGGCCACCTGCACAAGCTGGCCAGGGCCAGCGGGGTGACCGCGGTGGTCGACGCCGCCGCCGTGCCCTACCTGGACGGCGCCAGGGACGCGCTGCGGGCCGGTCACGTCAGCGGCGGCACGCGGCGCAACCTGGACTGGGTGCGCCCGCACACCGACCTGTCCGCGGTCGGTGAGGAGGACGCGCTGCTGCTCGCCGACGCCCAGACCTCCGGTGGCCTGCTGCTCGCCGGGGAGATCCCGGGGGCGCCGGTGATCGGTGAACTGGTGGAACGCGGGGAGCACACCGTCGTCCTCCGGTGACTTTGTTCGCCCTGCTCGACGGCGTGAGCTGTCCGGGCCAACTGGCCGAGCAACTCGAACCCAGCCGGTCCAAGGTGTCGAACCACCTGGCCTGCCTGCGGGGCCGCGGCCTGGCCGTGGCCGCCTGCGAAGGCCGCCAGGTCCGCTAGGCACTGGCCGACGCGCACCTGGCCCGCGCCCTGCGTGAACTGGTGCAGGTCGTGCTCGCGGTGGAACCCGGTGAGCACTGCGATGGGTGAGGACTGCTGTGGTCCGGGTGCGGTGGCCACGGCCCGCCGGGCCGTGTTGTCCCGCCGGGTGCGGTTGCTGGTCGCCGCCACGATCACCTACAACGTGGCCGAGGCGGTCGTCGCCATTTCCGCGGGCACGGCCGCCTCGTCGACCGCGTTGATCGGCTTCGGGCTGGACTCGGTGATCGAGGTCGCCTCGGCCACGGCGGTGGCCTGGCAGTTCTCCGACCGTGACCCCGAGGCCCGCGAACGCACCGCGCTGAAGGTGATCGCCGTGTCGTTCTTCGCGCTGGCCGCCTACGTCACCTTCGAAGCCGTGCGCACGCTGCTCGGCGCCGATCCCGCGGAACACTCCCCCGCCGGCATCGCCCTGGCCGCGGTTTCCCTGCTGGTGCTGCCGTTCCTGTCCCACGCCCAGCGCCACGCGGGCCGTGAACTCGGCTCGGCCAGCGCCCTCGCGGATTCGAAGCAGACGCTGCGGTGCCCGTACCTGTCCGGGGTGCTGCTGCTCGGCCTGCTGCTCAACAGCCTGTTCGGCTGGTACTGGGCCGATCCGCTGGTGGCGCTGGTGATCGCCGTCGTCGCGGTCCGGGAGGGCCGGGAAGCCTGGCGTGGTGAGCACTGCTGCTGACCTGGGCCACCTGGAGCGGCCGGTGCCCCCCGCGGCGTCGACCGGCCCCTCCAGGCGACAAGATCAACGTAACCCCGGGCGGGCCGGGTGCGCGCAGCGAGTTCACCGGAGCAGGGGACGCGGACCGGGTGCGCCCGGCAAAGGAACAGCCGGGTCCCGCGCCTGGGACCCGGCTGCACAGCTGCTCGAACCTCGGGGGGCTGGGATTCGAACACCTTCACTTTAACTAATGAGTAAGTTTCAAGAAAAGCACACGATCCGGGGAATCCGCCGGACCGCCCCGGACGCCGCCACCGCCTTCGACAGCGGCCCCGACGACAGCGCCGCTGCGGCCCTGCGCCGACCGCACTAACCGCGCAGGAACTCCAGAACCGGCTGCGTCTGGCCGACGATCGAGTGCCCCACCCCAGGCAGCAGGCGCACCTCCGCGTGCGGCACCGATTTCCTGACCCGCTCAGCGGTCCCCGGGGAATCGAACATGGCGTCGCGGGTGCCGGCGATGACGAGCAGGGGCATGTCCAGTTCCCTCAGGGCGTCATCGGAGAAGACCGGCAGGCGGTCTTGGCGGGGCCGGAAGTGGGTGAACGTCGTCATCAGGTACTCGGCGATTTCCGGGGTGTCCCGCGGCTCGACCCCCGCCACCGCCTTGATCGACCGGCGCCTGCCCCACCGGCCGAACGGTTTGTACAGCAGCACCTTGACCAGGAAGCCGAGTTTCTGCCGCCCGAGGCCGCCCGGGCACAGCAGCGCGAGCCGCTCGACGCGGTCCGGGCGCCGGGTCGCGTGGTCGAGTGCCAGCCAGCCGCCGAGCGAGGCGCCCGCGAACGCGGCACGCCGCACGCCGAAGTGGTCCAGCACCTCGTCCAGCCAGGCCGCGTGGGCCGGGGAGTCCAGCGCAGGGCGCGACGGCGCGGACAGCCCCGGTTCGCCGATCACGTCGACGGCGTGCACGCGGAAGTGCCGCGCCCACACCGGCACGTCGCCCAGCCACATCGCCGTGTTCGACCCCGAACCGTGCAGCAGCACCAGTGGCGGCGCGTCCCCGGGCCCGCACACCACCACGAACGTCTCGCCCTGGGACGTGGCGATCCGGTGCTGCTCGGCCGGAGCGGGCCAGTGCGCCAGGGTTTCCTGGTAGCGCCGCCGGATCTCACGCTCTCCGGCCTCGGACTTGTAGATCAGCTGCCGCGACACAAGAAGTACCGTAACACTCCCTATCAAGCTGTTTAAAGGGAATGATGGGGAAGGCTCAGGGCTTGGCCAGCGGCCGCGGACCTGGCTGATGTGGGCCCGCATGATCGCCTCGGCGGCGTCCTCGTCCCGCGATTCCAGCGTGTCGACGATCGCCAGGTGCTCCCGCGCGACGTCCACCAGCTCACCGCGCTCCCGCAGCGCCGACAACCCGAACAGCCGGGTGTGCGCCCGCAGGCCGGACACCAGGTTGGTCAGGCGCGGGTTCTCCGGGTAGGAGACCAGCCGCAGGTGGAACACGCGGTCGGCTTCGGTGTACTCGACCAGGTCCCCGGCCTCGGCGCCGGTGACGAGGTGCTGCGCCAGCTCCCGCAGCTCGGCGAAGTCCGCGTCCGGGATGAGCGGCGTGGCCTGCCGCGCGGCGGGTGGCTCGATCAGCAGCCGGATCTCGGTGATCTGGCCGGGATCGGCCTCCCCCACCTCGGTGACCCGGAACCCCTGTTCGGCACGATTTCGACCAGTTCCTCACGCACCAGGTCGAGCATCGCCTCCCGCACGGGGTGGCCGAGACGCCGAACCGCGCGCCGAGCGAGGGCGCCGAGCAGACCACGCCCGGCTCCCATCTCGCCGGAGACGATCGCCGCCCGCAGCGCGCGCCCGACGCGTTCGCGCAGGCTGACCTTCGCCAGCCGGACCAAGCTCGAAGCCACCGCGCTGACCTCCCGGAACGTGTCAGCTCATGACAGGTGAGGAACCGCCGAGCTCCTCGAGCGAGACCGGCGCGGTGAACGACTGCTTGTCGACCTTCGGCTTGCCCGCCTTGCCGGTGGGCTTCTTGGCCGTGGGCTTGCCGTACTTCGACGCGTTGCACGCATCCTCCTTATCGGCCTTCGGCTTCTTCACCGTAGGTTTCTTCGCGGCGGGCTTGCCGTACTCGGCAGCGTGGTAGGCGTCCTCCTTGTCCACCCGGTCCGCCGACTTCGTGCTCGACTTCGGTGGCGCGGCCTCGGCGATCGCCGGGGCGAGGGCGGCGGAGGTCGGGGGCGCCGCCACCGCCACGGCGGGCAACCGGACGGCCGCCCGTCCCAGCAGTCCGGACGAGCCCTTCTCGACAGTGCCTCGGCCGGCGGGCATCGATCGTTCCTTCCAGTCGCGGGAGTTCCCCGGCGGACCGCCGGGGAACGAACCATCGCTTCCCACGCCTGGCGAAAACAACCCCGAACCGGTGTCCCGAACAGCCTCGAAGCCCGGTTCAGCGCCCCACGAGCGTCGCGGCGATCGTCGTGGCCACCGCCTCGTCCAGCACGGACAGATGATCTCCCGGCACCTCCAGCACCTCGGCACCCGGCGCCAGCGCACGCCAGCGGTCGAACTGCGCCCTCGGCCAGTGGCTGTTCTCCGCCCGCAGAACCAGCAGCGGGAACTCGGTGGGCTCCGGCCGGTACCGCCGCTTGGCCCGCTGCAACGCGGTCATCCGCTCCAGCAGCAGGCGCAGTTCCTTGCCGCCCAGCTCCAGCGCCGGGGCACCGACGCCGAGCTCACGCAACCCGGCCAGCACCTCCGCATCGGGTTCGGTGGCGCGCCGGCTCCACGCGACCAGGCCGGCGAGCACCTGGTCCACCTGGCGCTGGGCGGCGGACTCCGGATCGGGCACCGGGGCGTCGATCAGCACGGCCGCAGCCCGCTCCCCCGCCCGGCACAGCCGCCCGGCGACCTCGTAGGCCAGCACCCCGCCCAGCGACCAGCCGCACACGGTGTACGGGCCCGGCCGGTGTGCCCGGATGCGCTCGGTGTGGTGCTCGGCCAGCGTCCGGATCGGATCGTCGCCACGGCACAGTTCGGGGTCCCACGCCACGCCGACCGCTTCCCGGTCCGGTTCCAGCGCCTTGGCCAGCGCGCGGTAACCGATGAGTTCCCCGGCCCCGTCGTGCAGGCAGTACACCGCGTCCGGCGAGTCCGCGGCGTTGAGCGCGACGAGCCCGCGCACGCCGGGCCCGTCCAGGGCCCGCGCCGCCACCCCGGCCACCGTCGGCGCCTCGAACAACGCCCGCAGCGGCACCCGGACCCCGGCTTCGGCCAGTTTCGCCACCACCCGGCCGGCGAGCAGCGAATGCCCGCCCAGCTCGAAGAAGTTGTCGAACACCCCGATGCGGCCGATGCGCAGCTGCCGCCGCCACACCTCGGCGACCACCTCCTCGGTGACCGAGCGCGGCGCGGCGAACAACGCGTCCGCCGTGCGCTGCCCGTCCGCCGCGGGCAACGCCGACCGGTCCACCTTCCCGTTGGGCGTGCGGGGAACGGCGTCGACGAACACGAACCGCCCCGGCACGAACTGCACCGGCAGGGTTTCGCCGAGCCACGCCCGCAGCTCCCCGACCACCGGTCGCTCCCCGCGCGGCACCACGTACGCGACCAAGCCGGTGTCACCCGCGACCACCACGGCCTCGGCGACCCCGGGGTGCGCCGTCAGCCTGGCCTCCACCTCACCCGGCTCCACCCGCACCCCGCGTACCTTGACCTGGTGGTCGACCCGGCCGAGGAACTCCAGCACCCCGTCGGCCGACCACCGGCACCGGTCCCCGGTCCGGTACAACCGGCCACCGCTCGACGAGCCCGTCTCACCGTCACCGAACGGGTCCGGCACGAAGGCCGCCGCGGTGGCCGCCGGGCGCCCGCGGTAACCCCGCGCCACGCCGGGACCGCCGATCAGCAGTTCCCCCGGCACCCCCACCGGGCACGGGTTCATCGCCGCGTCCACCACGTAGACCCGGACGTCGTCGGCGGGCCTGCCGACCTGGTAGGCGGGGCCGTCGGCGGCGGGCAGCGGCAGCCGGGTCGCGGTCATCGTGGTCTCGGTCGGCCCGAACTGGTTGACCACCTTGCCGCGCAGCCACGGGCACCCGGCCAGCCGGTTCGCGCTCAGCCGCTCACCCGCGCACAGCACCAGCCGGAGCCGGTCGAGCGCGCCGGCGGCCACCGGTACCGCGGCGAGTTCGTAGAGCAGCGACGGCACCACGCTCAGCAGCACCGTCGCCCGTGTCGTTTCGAGCAGCCGGACGATCTGGGCCGGTTCCTTCCCCGGCGGCACGACCAGCCGGGCACCGGAGGTCAGCGCGCCGAAGATCTCCCGCACCGACGCGTCGAACCCCAGGCCCGCGAGCGCGACGGCGGTGTCGTCCGGGCCGAGCCGGTATTCCCGCCGCAGGAACCGGAGGTGGGTGGCGACCCCGCGATGGGTGGCCTGCACCCCCTTCGGCGTGCCCGAGGAACCGGAGGTGTAGGCGACGTAGGCGAGCCCGTCGGGGTGCACGGGCCGTGCCGGGCTGCTCGCCGGCAGGCCGGTGTGCGCCTCGGGGCCGACCACCCGGTCCGCCCAGGCTTCCGGCACCTCGGCGGGCCGGTCGGTGACCACCAGGACGGCGTCGGTGTCCCGCAGCAGGAATTCCCGGCGGGCCGCCGGGAGCGCCGGATCCAGCGCCACGTAGGCGGCTCCGGATTTCAGCACGGCGAGCACGGCCACGACCGCCCGGATCGACGGCGGCAGCTGGATGCCGATCACGGTTTCCGGTCCGGCTCCCCGGTCCAGCAGGTGCCGGGCGAGCTGGTTCGCCCGCTCGTCCAGCTCACCGTAGGTCAGGCTCGGCCCGTCCGCTTCGGCGACGGCGATCGCGCCGGGCCGTTCCGCGGCACGGGTTTCGACCAGTTCGTGCGCGGCTTCGGCCGGTGGTGCGGCCGAGGCGGTGTCGTTCCACTCCTCGACCAGTTGCTGGCGTTCGGCCACCCCGAGCAGCGGCAGGCGGGAGATCGGGACGTCGGCGTCCACCACCACCGCGGCCAGCAGGTGCTGCAGGTGCCCGGCCATCCGCTCGATCCGGTCCCGGTCGAACAACGCGGTGCTGTAGCGGATGAACCCGTCCAGCCGCTCCCCGCCCTCCCGGAAGGCCAGGGTCAGGTCGAACTTGGCGCGCCCGGCCAGCAGCGGGTACTCCTCGGCCCGGATGCCGGGCAGGTCCCACTCCAGCTCGCGGACGTTGTTGACCAGGAACATGGCCTGGAACAACGGGGTCCTGGCCAGGTCGCGCTCCGGCCGCAGGTCCTCCACCAGCTGCTCGAACGGCAGGTCCTCGTTGTCGTAGGCGGTGAGCGTGGTTTCACGGACCCGCTGCAGCAGTCCGGCGAAGGTCGGGTCGCCGGAGACGTCCCCGCGCAGCACCAGGGTGTTGAGGAAGAACCCGATCAGCGGCTCGGTTTCGGCGTGGTTGCGGTTCGCCAGCGGCGTGCCCACGGCCACGTCGTACTGCCCGGAGTGCCGTGCCAGCAGCACCTGGAAGGCGGCCAGCAGCACCATGAACAACGTCACCCGGCGCTCGCGGGCCAGCTCGAGCAGCCCTTCGGCGACCACCGGCGGCACGCTGAACGGGACCGCGGCCCCCGCCGTCGACCGGGTGCGCCCGCGTGGCCGGTCGGTAGGCAGGTCCAGCGGCGGCACCCCGGCCAGGGTTCTGCGCCAGAACTCCAGTTGCCCGGCCGCCCGCGGCCCGGTCAGCCGCTTCCGCTGCGCCACGGCGTAGTCGCGGTACTGGAAGTCCAGCGGTGGCAGGTCCGGCTCGACCCCGGCCGCGGCCGCGCGGTAGGCCGCGCTCATCTCCCGCAGCAGCACCCCGGCCGACCAGGCGTCGATCACCGCGTGGTGCCACACGGTGATGAACACGTGCTCCTCCGGTGCCAGCCGCAGCACGGCCGCCCGCCACAGCGGGGCCGTGGTCAGGTCGAACGGCTCGGCCAGCAGATCGGCGGCGTACTCGTCGATGCGCCACGCCGTGGTCTCGAACACCGGCAGTTCGACCTCGACCCGGTCGTCGACCAGCTGCACCGGCGTGCCGCCGTTGTCGGCGAACCGGGTGCGCAGGATCTCGTGCCTGGCCACCACCACGCGCAGCGCCTGGGCCAGCCGGGCGGGGTCCAGCGGCCCGGCCAGCCGCCAGGCCCACGGGACCAGGTACTGCAGGCCGCCGGGTTCGAGCCGGTCGAGGAACCACAGCCGCTGCTGGGCGTGCGACAGCGGGGCGCCCATCAGCGCTCACCGTCCAGCCACCGGCGCAGGCTCAGCGGGCGCAGGTCGGTCCACACCCGCTCGATGTGGTCCAGGCACACCTGTTCCGGGCCACGCACCCCCTCCGGCCGCCAGCCGTCGGGCAGCGGCACCGACTCGGGCCAGATCGAGTACTGCTCCTCGTCGTTGACAACCACCCGGTATTCGGCCATGACGCTCCTCCTTCGCGTGGGTCAGCGCTCGTGCCAGGCCAGCCGGAGCTGGTCGAGGTGGGGCAGGCCGGCCAGGGCGGCATCGGCGTCGGCGAGGAAGTCGATCAGGCAGGCCACCTCGTCGACCCCGGCCCCGGCCAGCTCGGCCACCACACGCAGGCCGTCGGTCACCGTGCCGAACAGCCCGGCGTCGTCGAAGTACCGCTCGAACGCGCGACCGGCCAGGAACGCCAGGTCCTCCTCGTCGAGCTGGTCCAGGTCGATGCCGCGCAGCACCAGCGATGCCGACTTGGCCAGGTAGCCGGTGAACGGCTCGCGCACGAGTTCACGCACCTCGTCCCGGTCGGCACCGAGGCAGGTGTGGGCCATCACCACCACGTGCCCCGGCCCGCCGTGCGCGGCGGCGTGGGCCTCGCGGTAGGCGGTGATCTTGCCGCCCAGTTCCGGGATGTCGTGCCCGATCAGCGTGGTCAGCACGCCGACGCCGAGCTTCCCGGCGAGCCGGAAGCTGTCCACGTTGCCCGCGGTGCTCAGCCACATCGGCAGTTCGGCCCGCACCGGCGGCGGGAAGATGCGCACCCGGACCGGTTTGCCGGTGCCGTCGGCCAGTTCGACGTGGTCGAGGCGCCAGAGCCGCCGCAGCGCCTCGATGGTTTCGGCCAGCGCCTGCCGCCGTCCGGCGTACGCCTCCGGCCGGATGGCGAAGTCCACCGCGTGCCAGCCCGACGCCAGCGCGATCCCGGCCCGCCCGCCGGAGAGGTTGTCCACCACGGCCCAGTCCTCGGCGATGCGCACCGCCGGGTGCAGCGGGGCGACCACGCTGCCCGCCCGGATGCCGACCCGCTTGGTCACCGCCGCCAGCGCGGCCCCGGTCACCGCCGGGTTCGGATAGGCACCGCCGAAGGTGTCGAAGTGCCGTTCGGGGGTCCACACGGCGGTGAAGTCGTGCTCGTCGGCGAACCGGGCGCCTTCGAGCAGCAGCCGGTACCGGTCGCCTCCGGCACCGGCGTCGTCGGCGAAGTAGAACAGGCTGAAGTCCACCGCGTTCCCTTCCTCAGTCCGCGATCCCGGCGGTGCGCCGGGCGCGCTGCCGTCTCATCCGCGCCCGCGCCCCGGCCGCCTCCGGGGTGGCCCGGGTTTCCGCCGTCCCGCGCAGGTACCGGGCCAGGGCGGCGATGGTCGGGTGGCGGAGCAGTTCGACCATCGGCACGTCCCGGCCGAAGCGGTCGCTCAGCTCGCTGCGCACCCTGGCCAGCAGCAGCGAATTGCCGCCGGCGTCGAAGAAGTTGTCCTCGGCACCGGCGGGCGCGTGGTCCAGCACCCCGGCCCACACCCGCGCCACGATCGACTCGACCTCGTCCAGGTGGGTGCTCCCCGGCCGCGGTGCTTCGGCCACGGCGGCCTCCCGTGCCGCGATCGCCCGCCGGTCCGGTTTGCCCGCGGCCGTGTGCGGCAGGTCCGGCACCACGGTGATCCGGGCCGGGACCATGTACGCGGGCAGCCGTTCGGCGAGTGGCGCCCGCAGGTCCCCGGTGACCTCCCCGGTGACCGAGGCGACCAGCCTGCGGCTGACCGGATCGTCGCCGAGCAGGGTGACCACCGCCTCCCGGACGTGGTCCAGTTCACGCAGCACCGCTTCGATCTCCTCCAGTTCCACCCGGAACCCGCGGAGCTTGACCTGGTGGTCGGCGCGGCCGAGGAACTCCAGCGCCCCGTCGGACCGGAAGCGGGCGCGGTCCCCGGTCCGGTACAGCCGCGAACCCGGCGCGCCGAACGGATCGGGCACGAACCTCGCCGCGGTGGCCGCCGGTGCGCCCAGGTAACCCCGGGCGAGGGCGGGCCCGCCGAGGTAGAGTTCGCCGGGCGCCCCCGGCGGGACCGGGGTGAACCGGTCGTCGAGCACGTACGCCGTGCTGCCGCCCACCGGGCCGCCGATCGGCACCGGCGCGGGCACCCCGGCCGGGTCGATCGGGTAGGCGGTGGACAGCGTGGTGCCCTCGGTCGGGCCGTAACCGTTGAACAGGCGGCAGCCGGGCAGTTCCGCCAGCGCCCGCCGGACCGCCTCGGCGGAGAGCACGTCCCCGCCGACCATCAACCGGCGCACCCCGCGCAGCCGATGGAGTCCACTGTGGACCACCTCGTGGAACAGCGGGGTCGCCAGCACCACGGTGGTGGCCCCGGCCCGCTCGATCTCCACGGCGGCGTCGGCGATCGGATCGGCACCCGGCGGCAGCACCGCGAGCCGGGCCCCGTTGGCCAGCGCACCCCAGATCTCCAGTGTGGCGATGTCGAACGACGGCGGGGACAGCTGGAACAGCACCTCACCGGGCCCGGGTTCGGCCCACGAGCGGTCGGCGGCCAGCCGCAGGACCCCGCGGTGCGTGATCGCCACGCCCTTCGGCCGCCCGGTCGAACCGGAGGTGTACATGACGTAGGCCAGCGCGTCCGGATGCCCGTCCCGCGGCAGGGAAACCGCCGGAGCCGCCTCGGCGCGCAGGTCCTCGGCGGCCACCGCGCCGGGCACCCGGTCCGCCGTCGGCCGGGTGCCCAGCACCACGACCGGACGGGCGTCGGCGACGATCCGGTGCAACCGCTCGGCGGGCAACGCCGGGTCCAGTGGCAGGTACGCGGCGCCGGACTTCAACACGGCCAGCAGCAACACCGGCAGGTCGAGCCCGCGTTCCGCGCAGACGCCGACCAGGCGTTCCGGACCGGCGCCCCGCCGCACCAGCAGGCGGGCCAGGTGCTCGGCCCGGTCGTTCACCTCGCGGTAGGTCAGCCGCTGGTTCCCGCACGAGAGCGCGACGGCCTCGGGTGCCTGCCGGGCCACGGCCGCCTGCACGCTCGAAGCGGGCAGGGTCACCGCCGGCCCCACCCGGCCGGATCCGGCCAGCGGCAACCGGGACAGCGTCACCCCCGGATCGGCCACCACCGCGGCGAGCACCGCCTGGTACCGCTCGACGAGCAGGCGGACGGTTCCCGGCGTGAACAGGTCGAGGCTGAATTCGGCGAGCAGGACCAGCCGGTCGCGTGCGGTGTCCTCAACGGACAGCGCCAGGTCGAACTTGCTCCCGGTCACCCCGGGCGACTCGCGCGAAACGCGGACCCCCGGCAACTCCAGTTCCCCGCCGGGTGTGTTCTGCCCGGCGAAGAAGACCTGCACCAGCGGGTGGCGGTCCAGGCCACGCGGCACCGCGAGCAGGTCCACCAGCCGCTCGAACGGCAACTCCTGGTGGGCGAACACGGCCGCCGCCGTCCGCTTCACCCGTGCCAGCACCTCGCCGAACGAGGGGTCGCCGTGCAGGCGCGCCCGGAACGCCAGCGTGTTGACGAAAAAGCCGACCACACCGTCGAGTTCGGCGCGGGCACGACCGGCCACCGGTACGCCGACGGCGAAGTCGCGCTGCCCGCTGTACCGCGCCAGCAGTGCCTGGAAGGCGGCCAGCGCGACCAGGAACACCGTGGTGCCGTGCGCGGCGGCGAACTGGCGCAGCGCCACGGCCAGCTCGGCCGGGAGTTCGGTCTCGAAGCTGTCACCACGCTGGCTGAGCACCGCGGGCCTGGCGTGCTCGGCGGGCAGTTCCCCGGCGGGCACACCGCCGAGTTCCGCCCGCCAGAACCCGGCCAGCGCGGGATCGGGGTCCGCCTGCTCCCATTCCGCGAAATCCCGGTACCGCAGGGGAAGGCGGGGCAGCCGGGGTTCCCGTTCCTCGACCCTCGCGCGGTACAGCTCGCCGAGTTCGCGCCGCAGGATGCCCATCGACCAGCCGTCGACCACGATGTGGTGCGCCACGCACACCAGCACGTGCTCCTCCGGCCCGACCGGCGTCAGCGACACGCGGAACAACGGTCCTCCGGCCAGGTCGAATGGTTCGTCCACAGTGGATTCACCGATTCGCAGCACGGTTTCCGGCGGAGCGAGCACCCGCTGCACCGGAATCCCGTTTTCGGCGGGAAAAACGGTGCGCAGTGATTCGTGCCGCCGCACCAGTTCGGTGCACGCCCAGCCGAGCGCGCCGACGTCGAGCGGGCCGTGCAGCCGGTGCACCATCGGCACCGAGTACGCGAGGCCCCCGTCGCCCAGCTGGTCGAGCACCCACAGCCGGGTCTGGGCCGAGGAGAGCCGGGCGGGCCCGGGTCCGGCCACCGGGATCGGCTCGGCACCGCCCCGCTCCGGCAGCCGTTCCGCCAGCGCGGCCCCCGTTCCGGCGGCGAGGACCTCCCGCAGCGGCACGCCCAGCCTGGCGGCCACGCGCATCAGCTGCACCGAGTCGATGCCGAGGTCGAAGAAGCCGTCGTCCAGGCTGACCGGGGCGATCCCGGCGAACGCCGCCGCCACCCGGTGCTCGGCCGGGGTTTCCGGGTCGCGGCCGGCGGCGGGCGCCGGTTCCGGCAGGGCGGCGCGGTCCACCTTGCCGTTGGCCGTCATCGGCAGCCGGTCCAAAACGGTGACACCGGCGGGGACCTCGAACTCCGGCAGCCGCCCGGCCAGCTGCCGCCGGATGTCCCGGCCGCTGACCCGGCTGCCGCGGCGGAGGGTGACGTAGCCGGCCAGCGCGCGCTCGCCCGAGGCGTCCACCACCGTGGTCACCACGGCTTCCTCCACGTCGTCCACCGCACGCAGGGCGGCGGCGACCGCCCCGGTTTCGATCCGGAAGCCGCGGATCTTGACCTGGTCGTCGATCCGGCCGAGGAACTCGAGCGTCCCGTCCGCCCGCCACCGCGCCCGATCGCCGGTGCGGTACATGCGGGTGCCGGGCGCACCGAAGGGATCGGGCCGGAAGCGCCGCGCGGTCAGCGCCGGTTCGCCGAGGTAACCGCGGGCCAGCCCGGCACCGGCCACGTACAGCTCACCGGCGACCCCGGCCGGGCACTTCGCCAGCGCTTCGTCCAGCACGTACCCCACCGCACCCCGGATCGGCGTGCCGATCGGCACCGGTCCCGGGGCGCCGTCCAGCCGGTGGCAGGTGGTGAACGTGGTCGCCTCGGTCGGCCCGTAGCCGTTGACCAGCGTGCCGTCCGGCATCGCCCGGATCGCCCGCCGGACCAGGGCGGGCGAGAGCACGTCACCCCCGGCCAGCAGCCGCCGCAGCGGGCGGAGCGCACCCGGCCGTTCACGCACCACCAGGTGGAACAGGCTGGCCGTCAGCCAGGCCGTGGTGACCCCTTCGGCTTCGATGACCGCCTCGATCTCGGCGGGCCCGGCCTGGCCGTCCGGCAGGACCGCCACGCGGGCACCGTGGGCCAATGCGCCCCAGATCTCGAAGGTGGAGGCGTCGAAGGCCAGGGGCGCGGCGTGCAGGAACACCTCGTCCGCGCCGAACCGGGTGCAGTCGCCGGTGACCAGGTTGACCACGGCGCGGTGCGGTACGGCGACCCCGTGCGGGCGTCCGGTGGAGCCCGAGGTGTACATGACGTAGGCGAGCGCGTCCCCGGGTACGGCAACGGGTTCGGCCGGATCGGCGTCGAGTTCGCCCAGCACCAGCACGGCGGTATCGGGCACGGCGTCGTCGAGCACGGCCCGGTCGGCGGCCGTGGTGAGCACCACCGCCGGGTGGGCGTCGGCGACCATCGCCCGCAGCCGGTCCGGTGGGTACGCCGGGTCCAGCGGCAGGTAGGCGGCTCCGGCGCGGAGGACACCGAGCAGGACCGCGGGCAGGCCGGCCGACCGGCGCAGGCACACACCGACGAGCTGGTCCGGGCCGATCCCGCGGTGGCGCAGCGCGCCGGTGATCCGGGCGGCGGCCCGGTCCAGTTCGCCGTAGCTGATCCGGCGCCCGCCGCCGGACACCGCGGTCCGCTCCGGTGCCCGCGCGGCCTGCGCGATCACCAGCGCGGCGACCGTGGTGCTCATCCGGCCGCCGCCACGAGCCCGGCGATGCCGGTCACGGTCGGGCGGTCGAACAGCGAGTGCAGGGAGAGCTTGACGCCGAAGCGGTCGCGGAGCCGGGTCAGCATCTGCACCGCGGTCAGCGAGTTGCCGCCGAGGTCGAGGAAGTTGTCCGTGAGCGAGAACCGGTCGTGGCCGATCAGCTCGACCCAGATCTGCCGCACCGCCGCGGTGATTTCGTCCGCGTCGGCCGCCTCACGCGGCTCGGCCACCACCACCGGCTGGGCCACCGGGACCGCACCGGCGTCGATCCAGTGGCGTTCCCGCTGGTAGGGGTAGGTCGCCATGGGTACCCGGCGGCCTTCGCCGGTGCGGAAGGCCGCCCAGTCGAGCCGCCCGCCCGCGGTCCAGTACCCGGCCACCACACCGAGCAGGTCGCGTTCCCGCACCACGCCCGCGCGGGTCTTGCGCCCGACCGGGAACACGGCGGGATCACCGGTGCCGCCCAGTTGCCGCACCACGTCGGTCAGCACCTGCCCCGGGCCGAGTTCGAGCAGCACCGGGTCGGGCAGGTCGAGCGCCCCGGCCACGGCGTCGGCCAGCCGGACCGGTGCCCCGGCCTGGTCCACCCAGTGCGCGGCGTCGAGCCGGGTGCCCGCGGGCAGCGGTTTCCCGGTGAGGTTGGTGAACAGCGGCAGGGTCAGCGGCTGCCAGGTGACCGCTTCGGCGGCGGCCCGCAGTCCGGCGAGCGCCGGTTCGATCAGCGGGGTGTGGAAGGCGTGCTCGACCTTGAGGTCCACGGTGGCGATGCCCTCGGCGGCCAGCCGCGGGCCCAGCGCCCGCACCGCCTCCGGTGTGCCGGCCACCACCACGGCCTCCGGCCCGTGCACCCCGCTGATCCACGCGGCACCGTCCAGCAGGGCACGCACCCGGCGTTCGGAGGCGGCCACGGCGAGCATGGCCCCGGCCGGGGTGGCCGCCATCGCCCTGGCCCGCCGTGCCACCAGCGTGAGCCCCTCGTCGAAGGACACACCGCCCGCCACGCAGGCGGCGGTGTACTCACCGAGGCTGTGGCCCAGCACGGCGGTCGGCTCGACCCCGCCTTCGGCCAGCCGCTTCGCCAGCGCGTAGCCGGTGACGAACAACGCCACCTGGGTCAGCCACGACGGCGCCTCGGCGGCCGGGTCGCGCAGGACCGCGGTGAGCGCCGGTTCACCGAGGACCGCGCTGCTGCGCTCCACGATGGACGAGACGGTCGCCGAGTGCTCGCCGAGTTCGGCGAGCATCCCGGGGCGGAAGGTGCCCTGCCCGGGGAACAGGAACACCACCTCGCGCACTTCGCGGGGTGGCCGCGCGGCGGTGATCAGGCGGGCGTGCAGCTCCGCCGCCGGGTCACCGGGAACGGCCACCACCGCGGCCCGGTGGCCGAATCCGGTGCGCCCGGTCTGCAGGGTGAACGCGGCGTCGGGCAACGGCGGCAGCGCCGCGGTGGTCGCCTTGGCGAGCGCGCCGAGCGCGCGTTCCGAGCGGGCCGAGAGCGGCAGGACCACCGGCCGCTCCCCCTCCGGCGTGGGCACCGCCACCGGGGCTTCCTCCAGCACCACGTGGGCGTTGGTGCCGCCGAGGCCGAACGAGCTGACCCCGCACCGGCGCGGCGCACCGGGCACCCGCGGCCACGACGCCAGCTTGGCGTTGACCACGAACGGGGAACCGGCGAGCGGGAGGTGCGGATTGGGGCGTTCGAACTCGATCGTCGGCGGGATCACCTCCTCCCGCAGCGACAGCACCGCCTTGAGCAGGCCGGCGATCCCGGCCGCGGCGTCGAGGTGGCCGATGTTCGGCTTCACCGAGCCCAGCGCGCAGTACCCGGTCCGGCCGGTGCCCCGCCGGAAGGCCGCGGTCAGCGCGGCCACCTCCACCGGGTCACCCAGTTCGGTGCCGGTGGCGTGGGCTTCGACGTAGGTGATCTCGTCGGGGCCGACCCCGGCGACCTGGTGCGCCAGCGCGATCACCTCGGCCTGGCCGTCGGCGGCCGGTGCGGTGAAGCCGAGCTTCGCCCCGCCGTCGTTGTTCACCGCCGAGCCGCGGATCAGCGCGTGGATCGGGTCACCGTCGGCCAGCGCCGCCTCGGCCCGTTTGAGCAGCACCACCGCTCCCCCGTTGCCGCCGACCGTGCCGTCGGCGTCGGCGTCGAAGCTGCGCAACCGGCCGCTCGCCGAGATGATGCCGTTCGGGGTGTGCCACTGCCCGGCGAGCTGCGGCAACGCGATCGACGCCCCACCGGCGAGCGCGAGGTCGGCCTCCCCGCACAGCAGCGCCTGCCCGGCCAGGTGCACCGCCACCAGCGAGGTGGAGCAGGCGGTCTGCACGGTCAGCGCCGGACCGCGCAGGCCGAGCAGGTAGGCCACGCGGGTGGCCAGGAAGGTGCTGTCGGTGCCCATGCGCACGGCCAGCTCGCCGACTTCGGCCTCGATGCCGGACGGGAGCACGTGGTGCGTGAGGTAGGTGCTCGCCGAGGAGCCGACGTAGACACCGACCCGGCCGGGGCACGATTCCGGCGGGTAGCCCGCCGATTCCAGGGCGGTGCGGGCGCATTCGAGCAGCAGCCGCTGCTGCGGGTCGGTCAGCTCCGCCTCACGCGGGGTCATGCCGAACAACTCCGCGTCGAACTCCTCGACCGCGCCGAGCACCCCGCGCACCGGGACGTAGTCCTGGTGGCCGACGTGCTCCGGCGGCACCCCGGCCGCCAGCAGTTCCTCCTCGCCGAACCGGGTCAGCGAACTGCGCCCGGCCTTCAGGTTCTCCCAGAACTCCGCCGCCGAATCCGCGCCGGGGAACCGGCAGGCGAAGCCGACGACGGCGATCGCGTCCTCGAGATCGGTCACGCCGGTTCCCCTTTCCGAGCGGCGTCTTCGGTCCGGTGCAGGGCGGCCGAGGCGAGGGCGGCCACCAGTGCCGCGGCCACCGCGACCAGCCAGCCCCCGCGTGGGCCGAGCGCGTCGATGGCCACGCCGGTGGCCGCGGCGGCGACCGCCGAACCCGCCTGCCGCGCGGAACTGAGCCAGCCGAAGGATTCGGTCAGCACCCCGCGCGGGACCACCGCGTCGAGCAGGCTGAACTGCGCGGTCATCGCCGGCGGGGCGACCACCCCGGCGGCGAACAGCAGCGCCGCCACCGCGGGCAGCGGCAGGTCGAGCGCGAGCACCGCCACCACCACCGCGAAGAAGGCGTGCATGGCCACCAGCTGCCAGGCCAGCCTGCCCGGCCACGACCGCCAGCCCCAGACCAGCCCGCCGCCGATGCCGCCGACGGCGAACCCGGCGATCAGCCAGCCCGCGGCCCACGCCGCCGAGCGCTCCACCGCCTGCCCGGCGGCGGCGATCTCCAGCGCGGTGATCGCGGCGAACAGGGCGAACCCGCCGGGCAGCGACAACCACACCGCCCGGGTGCGCAAGGCACCGGCCCAGTGCGCCCCGCCCGCCTCCGGCACCGGGCGCATCACCTCGGTCAGCCGCGGGGACAACGCCAGGGCCAGCGAGCTGAGCAGCGTCAGCGCGGAGCACACCAGCAGCCCCACGCCCGCGCCGACGGTCACCGTCGCCGCGGACACCAGCAGCGGCCCGGCCAGCAGCGTGCTCTGCACCGCCAGCGACTCCGCCGAGAAGGCGGCCCGGCGGCGGCGCTCGTCCGGCAGCAGCCTGCTCCACGCCGAGCGCATCACCACCCCGGTCGGCGGCATGGTCGCGCCGATCACCAGCCCGGTCAGCACCAGCAGCGGCACCGGGGCGCCCACTTCCGCCAGCGGCCACAGCACCGCCAGCGCCAGCGCGTGGGAGATCCCGCTGGAGACCAGCACCGGCCGGGCACCCCGGCGGTCGACCAGCCGGGCCCGGAACGGGGTGAGCACGCCGAGCCCGGCCGCGAGCGCGCCGCCGACCTGACCGGCCACCGTGTAACCACCGGTGCTCTCCTGCAGCACCAGCACGATCAGCAGCACGATCATGCCGCCGGGGGTCCGGCCGAGCACGCCGAGCGCGAAGAGCAGCCGCACCCCGGGCCCGGCGAACAGATCCCGGTACGCCGACCGGCTCCGCGAATCCGCTCCGATGCCTGTCAACCGCCGCACCTCGATGGTCTCGGGCCATTCCGGTGAATCCGGGAAAAAAGGGGCCCAGGCCAGAATTCTGGCACCGCCGGGGGTCCTGGTGAATCGGCTGTCCAGGTGACCGCCGTTCGCCGGATTGCCACTGACCGAAACAGAAAGGCGCCCTCCGTCCACAGAGGACGGAGGGCGCCGGTGGACCGGGTGCTCAGACGCCGGCGATGGGCTTCCACTCCCGCAGCGAGGCCACCCGCACACCGGGCACCGAATAGTAGGGATCCTCCGCCATGATGCGGCGGACACCCGCTTCGTCGGTGTCGAACACGAGCATCGCCCCGGAATCGTCGGCCCACGGGCCGGCCAGTTTCAGCAGGCCCTCGGCGTGCAGCCGGGTCAGCTGCTCGCGGTGCGCGGGCCGGGCGGCGAGCCGCCGTTCGTCGTCGTCGAATTCCAGCTCAAGAACGAACATCAGCCCAGGCTAGTGAGCCACCGGGTCCACCACAATCTCAACCCGCGCCCGCACCCTGGCCTCCAGTTCGTCCAGTTCGGTCACCGAAGGGGCGTCGATCAGGAAGGTGACCGCCCGGTCGTCGGACTCCCGGAGCGGGCCGAGCACGCTGCCCGGTTCCTTCAGCACGAGCACCGCCCGCAGCGCGGGCGGGTCCCCGGCCGCCCCCGGGGTCAGTTCGGGCCAGAACTCGCCCTTGCCGACCCAGACCGGATCCACCCCCGGCCAGTCCAGCGCGACCGAGCGCAGCACCCCCGGTTCGTGTTCCAGGTAGACCTGCCGGGCGAACCGCCGCGCGGGCGGGTAGTCCGCCGGTTCACCCAGCGCGATCCGCACGATCGCCGGTTCCATCGGCGCACCGGTGGCCAGGTGGTACAGCGGCAGGATGCCGTCACCGGGGGTGCGGGCGGCGACCTCCATCAGCACCACCTCGCCGGTGCCGGTGCGCCGGAACTCGCTGTGCACCACGCCGTCGGCGAAGCCGAGCCGGGAGACCACTTCCCGGTTGGCGGCCAGCAGGCCGGCGTTGCCCGGCCCCTCCGGCGCCGGCACGCTGTGCCCGAGTTCGACGAAGGACTCGGCACCGGATTCGTTGGTGTGCTTGAGGGTCAGCGATTCGAACACCACTTCCCCGTGCTGCACCAGCGCTTCCACCGAGTACTCCGGCCCGGTGACCAACTCCTCCACCAGCAGCGTCTCGGCGGGCAGGTAGTCACCGAGGCAGCTGGTGAGCTCGGTGGCGCCGGCGATCTGGCGCACCCCGGAACTGGACCGGCGGCCCGAGGGCTTGAGCACCAGCGGGTACTTCAGCGCGGCGGGGTCGAGCGAAGCGCGCTCGGCCGCCGGGACCACGGTCACCGCCGGGCTCAGCTCCCGGAGGTAGAACCGCTGCAGGTACTTGTTCCGGCAGATCCGGGCCGCGCGCAGGCCGGGCGAGGGCAGCCCGAGCGCGTCGGCCACGATCCCGGCCTGCTCGACCAGCATCTCCCCCGCCGCGAACACCCCCGCGATCCGGTAGCGCTCCTGCCACCGGTGGACCTGGGCGATCACCCCGGCGGTGAAGCTGCCGTCCAGTTCCACCCTGCCCTCGACGAAACCCGCGTCGTGGATCAGCGCGCCGGTGCCCTCGGTGGCGTCCAGGCAGGCGAGCGTCTCGGCCCGCCAGCCTTCCGAGGTGATCACCAGTGCCTTCAGCCCCCGGCGGTCCAGTTCGGTCAGGTACCGCCAGTTGCGCACGATCACCCGCAGTCCGCCGAGCAGCACGAACGCGGGCGTTCCCGGGCCGCTCATTCGTACCCGAACTGGGTCAGGGTGTCCCCGAAGACCTCGTTGAAGTGCGCGATGTTCCGCTCGGTGAACTTCTCCCGCCAGGCCCCGGTCTGGCCGCGGAAGAAGCTCCACGAGTCCGGGTTGTACACCTTGGCGGCGACCTCCTCGGTGTCCAGGTTCGAGTCGATGTGCCGCAGCAGCCGGTCCACCGCGTCGAGCTGCCGCTGCCGGGAGCCGCCGCCGTCCGGGCCGACCAGGTCCTCGTAGCTGACCTTGCACACGTCGGGGTGGTGCAGCAGCCACAGCGACTTGCGGTACTGGTCCCAGCCGAGGAACGACTCGTCGGCGATGGCGTACTCGATCTTCTCCTCCCAGGTCGGCTTGCTGGCCAGGATCCGGCTGAAGACGTCGAACTCGTAGAAGTTGCCGTACCCGGCCCGCGTGCGCCCCTCCAGGAAGTTGATCATCGAGACCAGGGTGTCACGGGGATCTCGGTAGTTGAAGACCATCCGCGGGCTGCCGGTGTCCACCCACTCCCGCAGGAAGTTCCCGTCCACCTTGTTCACGTCGAGTTCGTGGAAGATCCAGCACAGCCCCGGCGGGGTCTCGTCGAACCGGCTGTAGGCGATCTCCGGATTGGTGATCAGGCTCTCCGCGTGGTCCACCCTGGTCTGCCCGTAGCGGGTGACCACCCGCTGCCCGAGCCTGCCCTGCCAGCTCCAGCCCAGCGCCGTCCAGGCCGCCTGGGTGCGCTCGGCGAACTCCGGGGTGCCCTGCAGCTCCAGCAGTTCGTCGTAGTCCGTTTTGGACAGCGTGAGCTGGGCGATCCGCCGCCGCTGCTCGTCGTCGAACTCGGGCACGTTGCGCGGGTCGGGCCGCGGCACCCCGGCCATCTTGTAACCGAGTTCCACCATCAGCCCCTGCATCAGGTGCGTGCCCGCCTTCTGCAGCGAGATCACCATCGTGCGCGGTGCCTTTGCCATAGGATCACTCCGTTTCCTCGTGGTTCAAGCTCCGAAAGCACCGAGGTGGTCGTCGTTCACCCCGGTGAGGAAGTCGAGCAGGCCGGCCGCGGCGTCCAGTGCCCCGTCATCGGGCGACCACAGCCACATCTCCCGCCGCCGCACCCCGGCCCCGCGCTGCCGCTTGGGCACGAACGCCTCGAAACCGAGGCGGTAGGCGGGGATGCCGTGTGCCACGCAGTGCGCGACCGGCTCGTTGAACATCAGGTAGTGGTAGGCGAAACTGCCACCCGCCGCGGCGTAGTCGCAGCCGTAGGCCAGCAGGCAGCAGCCGCCGGGCCCGGCGATCTGCACCGAGCAGGCCAGGATCTCGCCGTCCCGCGACGCGGCGACCACGCGCAGTTCGCCCGGCATCAGCTCGGCCTGGCGTTCCCTGGCCGCCCGGACCGCCGGAACCTCCGCCGTGCCACCGTTCTTGACCGTGGTCGCCACCTCCAGCTCGGCGATCCGGCCGAGGTTCGGCAGCAGCGGCACCTCGGCCACGGTCACGTCACCGGCCAGTTCCCGTTCGGCCCGCCGGTAGTGGCGGCGCACCTGGCTGGGCAGCGCGGCCAGGAACTCCTCGTACCCGGCCACCCCGCTGGTGTCCACCGTGGAGGCAGCGGTCAGGCGGCCACCGCGGAAACCGCGGTCGGCCAGCGCCTCCCGCAGCACCTCGTCCTCCGGCCGCACGAACGGGAAAACCACCGTGTCACCGGTTCCCTGCAGCTCATCGAGCAGCGCCCGCGCCGTGTCTCCGGACGCGGCGTCGTCGAGCAGCAGGTCGCTGGTGTCGTAGGCCCGGACGACCACCGCGCCGTCCAGCGCGAGCCGCGCCGGTTCGGCCGCCGCGATGAGCCGTTCGTGCTCGGCACGCGCGTCCGCCCCGGCGTCACGGAGGAACTGTTCCCCGGTCAGCATCTTCCACGGGTGGCTGAACAGGCCGCTGGTCCCGGTGGCGCGGGTCCCGTGCACCGCACCACCCGGCACGGTGACCACCACGGGCGCGCCCGGTTCCCGCTGCTCGCGGAAGGCCAGGTAGGCGTGGCCGAGGTCCGGCAACCGCCCGGCGGCCAGCCGGTTCCAGTCGGCGGCGGCCAGTTCGGTGATGCTCGAGTGGATCATGCGCCCTCCGACCGGACCGGAGCCAGTGCCCTGGCGTGCTCGAGGTCGCGGGCACGCCGGAGCGGGGAGAAGAACAACAGCAGTGAGGTCAGCGTCAGCGAGCAGGACACGATCCACAGCGCGGCCCCCGGACCGGCGTGGTCGGCCAGCAGCCCGCCGGCCAGCGCTCCCAGCGGCATCGTGCCGAACGCGGCGATGCGGTAGCTGGCGGTCACCGAACCGAGCAGTTCCGGCGGCGGGATCTCCTGGCGCAGCGTGATGGCCAGGACGTTGTAGCTCGCCAGCGCCAGCCCGTTCACCACGAACCCGATGCCGAGCAGCAGGGCCGTGCCGCCGGTGACCGCGGCGAACACCGGCACCAGCAGCAGCCCGGCGGCCGCGACGGAGATCGAGGCGGTCAGGGTCAGCCCGAGGTGCAGCCGCCGCCCCACCCGCCCGGCCAGCAGCGAACCGGCGATGGCGCCGATGCTGCCCAGCCCGATCAGCGTGCCGACCAGCCCGCCGGACAGGCCGAGCGTGCGCACCCCGAAGACCAGGAACACGGTGAGAAACGCCTGCTCGTGGAGGTTGAACAGGGCCGACTGCGTGCACAGGTCGCGGATCGGGCGGCAGCCCCAGGTGAACTTCAGCCCGGTGCGGATGGTGGTGCCGATGCGCGACCCCGGCCGGGGCCCGAGCTCGTCCGGGCGCAGGCAGGCGAACAACGCCGCGGCGACGCAGAGCAGCCCGCCGGTGAGCACCGCGGCGAGGGAGATCCCGGCCTGCTGGGCGAGGAAACCCGCCACCGCCGGACCCGCCATCTGGCTCACCGACGTGCTCGCCTGCAGGAACCCGTTCACCGACACCAGCCGCGGCCCGCTGAAGAACCGGGGCACGGCCACCTGCAACCCGATGTCGTAGCACACGGTGACCGCGCCGATCACCACCGCGACCACCAGCAGTTGCCAGAACACCAGCCCGCCCGCGGCGTGCAGCGCGCCGAGGCAGAGGAAGGCCAGCCCCCGCACCAGGTTGCTCAGCGCCAGCAGCCGCCGCAGCGGCAGCCGGTGCGTCCACGCCCCGACCGCCAGCGACAGCAGCAGGATCGGCACGAACTGCGAGGCCGACACCAGCCCGACGGCGGTCGCGCTGCCGTCGAGCACGGTGACCACGATCAGCGGCAGGAGGAAAACGCTGATCTGGTAACCGAGCCGCGCGCCGAGGTCACCGGCGAAGAGCAGGCCGAAGGCGGGTGAGCGCCGGAGCGGCGCGCGCTCGATGGTCCGTTCTGTCAACGCTTTCCCTTCCGCGATCCGGGCGGCTTGGACACGCCCGGCCGGCGGGCGCGCTCACCGCCGGCCGGGCGAAACCGGGCTACCGCTCGCCGCCGTGCCGGGTGCGGCGGTAGAGCACGCCGTCGCTCCAGACCAGGTCGACCTGCCCCCACTCCATCGCCGACGCGGCGTCCGGGAAGAAGCTGCGGCCGTTGTAGTTGGCGCTGGTGTTGCACAGCACCGGCACCCCGCTCCACTTGTGGTACTCCCGCAGGATCGCCGCCAGGTTCGGGTCGTCCTCGTTGCTGACGGTCTGCAGGCGGGCGGTGCCGTCGAGGTGCAGCACCGCCGGGATGCGGTCCACCCACTCCGGGCGCACCCGGTGCTCGAAGAGCATGTGCGGGTCCGGCGTGCCGGGGTCGAAGATCTCCGGGGCGTGCTCGGTCAGGCAGATCGGCGCCACCGGCCGGTAGTGCTCGCGCTTCTTGGCGTCGTTGAGGATCGCCTTCATCTTCGGGTCGGTGGCCGGGGCGATGATGCTGCGCCCGCCGAGCGCCCGCGGGCCGAGTTCGGCGCGGCCCCGCAGCAGCACCGCCGGCTTGCCGGTGCGGTGCAGCAGCCTGGCCAGTTCCTCGGGGCGGCACGGCTCCACCGTCCACCCGGCCGGGGTGTGCGGGGTGCGCAGCAGGTCCGGGCCCATCCGGGTGTCCCATTCGATCGCCTGCAGCCCACCGGCCAGGTTCCCGAAGTGCAGGGCCGCGGTGCCGATGGCCGAGCCGGAGTCGTCGGGGAACGGCGGCACCCACATCGACCGGATCGCCGGGTGCGCGCGCAGGGCGCTGTTCCACTTGATGTTCAGCGCGCAGCCACCGGCGAAGCACAGGTTCCACGGGCCGTCGCCCTTCCACGCCTTGATCTTCGCGATGACGTGCTCGAGCAGCAGTTCCTCGATGAACTCGTGGAAGCTGGCCAGCACGTCGTCGTCGGAGGCGCCCAGCTTGTCCATGCGCTCGCGCACTTCGTAGAGGTAGGCGTGCACGTAGCCGTGCGACGGCTCACCGGTGCTGCCGCAGCCGATGATCTTCTCGCGGTAGGCGCGCACGCTCGGGCTGTCCGCGGTGAAGTGCTTGCGGAACAGCTCGTGCAGCACCTCCTTGATGTCCGGCTTGACCGCGCCGAGCGCGATGTAGGCCATCATCTTCCCGGCCACCGCCAGGTCGTCGACGTTCGACGACTTGCTGGCGCGCTTGAACGGACCGAAGTGCTGCGACGCCATCGAGTAGGTGTGGCCGATCAGCGGGAACGCCTCCCCGCCCGGTTCGATCCGGCCCCGCTCGTCGACGAAGTACAGGCGGGGGAAGCAGCCGCCGTCCCAGACCATCACGAACGAGGGCTCACCGCGGCGGGCGAACGGGCTGGTGCAGTAGGCGGCGGCGAGGTGGCTGCCCACGTGCACGTAGCTGTGGTAGGACTTCGTCGCCTCACCGATGCGCAGCTCGCCGAGGTGGCCGGGCTGCAGCGGGTCGGGCACCCGGTCGGTCTCGCGGTAGGGCGCGACGGTGACCTCCATCGGCACCCCGTGGTTCAGCGTGGCGACGTGGCCGTTGACCGCGCCGTCCCAGCCGTCCAGCACCCACTGCTCCACGTCACCGAGCTCGTAACCGTGGCTTTCCAGTATCTGGACCAGGATTTCGACATCGTCGACGTTGCTGTAGCGTGCGTTGTTGTTGAGTTTCTGGATCTCGATGTTGAACTCGAGCTTGTTGTCGTTGAGCAGAGCGAGACCGCCGCTCTGCGTGAGCTTGAGCCCACCAGTGATCATCGACTACCTCCTTGTAGCGTCAGCAAGGACGCGCTGGGGCCGCCGGTGACGCCGTCGGCACACGGCGTCCTCCCGTCGGCGGGGAACTCAGGGATCGGGCGGGCCACCCCGCGTGCGTTCTGGGCCTCGATGGCCCGCACGGCGGCGGTGAGTTCGCAGGTGGTGGCCAGTACGGGGATTCCGTGCCTGCCCGCGGTGACGCGGTGCCCGGCACGGGTGTCGACGAGGAGGTGCACGGAACCGCCGGTGAGCAGTCCGGCGACGGCGTGGTCGGGGACCTGCCGCACGGCCAGGCCGTGCCGGCGCAGGATGGCCGCGGGCGCTTCGGTGGCGAACAGGGTGAAGCCGCGTTCGGCGAGCACGTGCAGCGGCAGCGCCAGCTCCCGCCGATCACCGTCCACTTCGGACACCAGCAGGCCGCCGCCGGTGGGCAGCCTGCTGTGCGCGGCGGCCATGGCCGCGCCGAACGCGCCCGCGAAGTGCGCCGAGGCGCCCAGCACGGGCACGCCCGAGCGCACGTGGGGTCTCAGCACGGCGGAGAACGCGGCGGCCTCGTCGTCACGAGCGGGCAGCAGTCCGCCGGAGCGCAACCGCTCGATGCTCGCCCCCAGTGCGACCCGGGCGGCCAGGTCGGCCAGCGGCAGTTCACCGCAGACCGCGGTGAAAGCGAACGAAGGCAGGTCACCCGGCACGGCGGCGAGCGTGTGCACCCGGTCGCCCGCGATCGCGTAGCGCGCGCTCACCAGTCCGCGTGCGCCCAGCCGCCCGGCCACCGCGCTGGTGGCCGCCCGCAGCCGGGTCAGGTCACCGCCCAGCGTGCGCACCGGCCAGCCGAGCGACCGCGGTCCCGGCCTGGCCGAGGTCCTTTCGACGTATTCGCTGATCCCGGCGAGGAAGGTCTCGGTCCCGTCGTGCAGCGCGGTCACCTCGACCTCCACCGCGCCCACGGGCGGCACCACCACCTCCGGCACCTCCCCGGACGGCGCGCCCACCAGCGGCACGCCCGCCTCCCGCAGCGGTGCCACCAGTGCCCGCGCGGTCTCGCCGCCGAGCTGGAGCAGCACCCCGGCCACCGGGCCGGCCAGCGTTTCGGCCCGGACGATCTCCAGCACCTCTTCGGCGGTGCAGGCAGTCAGGTAGGCGCGGTCGGCGGCCCCGGCCAACCCCGGGGAATCGCCGAGCACCACGGTTTCCCCGCCCGGCAGCCGCGGGATCGTGGCCGGTCGCGCCCCCACCACCAGCACGGCGGGTGCCGAACGCGGTGGTGGCGCGGAATCGTCGTGATAGCTGGGAAAACGCGTGGTCGAACCACCGAGCGCCGGAAAACCGGGGACCACGCCGAGCGCGTGCCGCAGCTCGCGCACCGTGTCGGGGCGCAGGCCGCGCAGGCGCCCGATCTCCTCGTCGGACAGCCCGGCGGCCTTGGCGTGGCGGAGTCGCCCGGCGGTCAGCTCCCCCGCGTCCAGGCGGATCCCGGCGGGCCGGGTGCCCGGCGAAACCCGGTGGCGGGCGGCGTCGGGATCGGGTCCGGCGGCCACCGCCCCGCCCAGCCGGACCAGGGTGCACGACGCGGCTTCCCGGGGCAGCGGCAGCAGTTCCCGCAGCTCACCGAGCCGGCGGCCGAGCACGAGCTTGACCACCACTTCGGCCAGCGGGAAGCCCGTGACCGCCGCGGCCAGCGACGCCGAGCGCGGGTTCAGCCCGCCGACACCGCGGAAGACCGGGTTTCCGTCGCCGTCGCGGTCGAAGCCGATGGTGTACCCACCCGGCGGTGCACCGGCTTCACGCAGTGCGGTGACCCCGAGCAGTTCCAGCTTCTTCAGCTCCCGTTCGGCCATCGACGGCGCCGGCGCGGCGAGCAGCCGCTCGGCCCCCAGCGCCTCCGCCGTACCCGCGACCAGCACCTCGGTGCCGTCGAAGCACACCACCAGCGCACCATCGGCCCCGGCTTCGGCCGGCACCCCCGGCGGACCGGGCCACCGGTACAGACCATTCGCGATCAGCACCAGCTCCGGCCGCGCTTCGGCGACGACGGCTTCGGCCGCACCCGAGCACCAGGTGTCGGCGAAGCCGCGGCACCGGAGCACGGTTTCCGGATCGGCTTCGGCGAGCAGCACCCGCCACCCCTCGTCGCGCAGTGAACGACAGGCGCCGGCCACCCAGTCCGGGCAGCCGGGTTCGACACCACTCAAACCGATTATCAGCGCGGACCGGCGGTCAGCGCGCTGGGTCACAACAGCACTTCCGGGCACCCGGATAAAAAAGGCCAGTCACCGGCTTCTCCCGAATTCGGCGAAAAGGACAATGGCAGACGCTCACGCTTTACCCCCAGGCAGGCGTGCGATCCGATTTGGCCGCGGACCACTCGCGACCGCTGCCCACTATCTCCACCTGTTCGTGATATGTCAACGCCCCCTCCGGCGGGGTGACGGGGCGTCGACCACCCGGGTAGCCCGCCTGTTCACCCCGGTAGCCCAGCGGGATGCTTCCGGGCAGCGGAAGGATTCCACCTGGCGATCAGTCCGAACTTCGGGAATCAGGCAGGTGGTTTGCACTCGGTGCAGCCCTACCGCAGGGTCGGCAGCCGGGCGGGTGAACCGGTATGGAGCAACGCCGGAGCCATAACTGCCCTTGCTCCGGCAAACGGGGTAATTTCCGGCCAAAACCCGCACAAATTGCACAGATTCGCCACGCGGCGGTGATTCTCCGCCGGGATGCGGGTACGGTGAGGCCATCGACGGCCGTGGCCGTCCGCGCGCACTGGGGAATGGTGAGCAGTACTCGCGCGGGCCCGCATCGGCGGTCTCCTCTCCGTTTCGCAATTCGCGCGAACGGCATATCCGCTATTGGGGAATGATGACCAGAACCTCGGCCGGACGGTGGCCGGGCCCGGCGGTGACACCAGCGGCGCCCCCGGCGCCGGGGTACCGGGCCGCACCGGACGCGAACGACCACTGGCTGGCCCACGACCTCGCGCACGGAGCCGGCGAACTGCTCCTGGAGCTGCGCCGCTCCGGCGGCCCCGGCCTCAGGGCCGAAGGCGACCGGCTCGCCAACGAATTCCTCCAGCACCGCCTCGCCGACCAGCGTCCCTCCGACGCCGTGCTGTCCGAGGAGTCGGCCGACGACCCCTCCCGGCTCGACGCCGACCGGGTGTGGATCGTCGACCCGCTCGACGGCACCCGCGAGTTCGGCCAGGCCGGCCGCACCGACTGGGCGGTGCACGTCGCGTTGTGGGCCGACGGTTCCCTGGTGGCGGGCGCGGTCGCGCTGCCTGCTCAGGACCGGGTGTGCTCCACCTGGCGGCCGGTCGAGCTGCCACCGGACCCGGCCACGCGGGTGGTGCTGGTCAGCCGGAGCCGCCCGCCGCACCTGACCGTGCCGCTGGCCGAGCGCTGGGGCGCCGAGGTGGCGTCGATGGGTTCGGCGGGCGCGAAGGCCGCCGCGGTGCTCGCCGGGCACGGCACGGCCTACGTGCACACCGGCGGTCAGTACGAATGGGACTCCGCCGCCCCGGTCGCCGTGGCGCTGGCGCACGGCCTGCGGGTGCGGCGGCTCGACGGCTCCGTCCCGCGGTACAACCAGCCCGACCCGGCGATGCCGGACATCGTCATCTGCCGCCCGTCCGCCGCAGGCGAGCTGTGGGCCGCATTGGACGCCCTGCGTGCCGAGGACCGCCGGTGATCCCCGGGTCCCGCACGCGGCAGCTCGAATCCGAAGCCATCTCGATCATCCGGGAGACCGCCGAGTTCAGCAGGCCGGCGCTGTTGTTCTCCGGTGGCAAGGATTCCGCGGTGCTGCTCGAACTGGCCTGCCGGGCGTTCGCCCCCGCGCCGCTGCCGTTTCCGCTGCTGCACATCGACACCGGGCACAACTTCCCCGAAGTGCTCGCCTACCGCGACGAAACCGCCGCGCGCCGCGGTGCCCGGCTGGTGGTGGCCTCGGTGGCGGAAGCGGTCCGTGACGGCCTGCTGCCCGAAGCCGCGCTCAGCGGCGAGAGCCGGAACAAGTTCCAGTCGCCGGTGCTGCTGCGGGCCATCCGCGAGCACGGTTTCGACGCCCTGCTCGGCGGTGCCCGCCGGGACGAGGAGAAGGCGCGGGCCAAGGAACGGGTCTTCTCGCTGCGGGACGCGTTCGGCCGCTGGGATCCGCGGGCCCAGCGACCGGAGCTGTGGGAGGTGCCCAACACCCGGCTCGCGCCGGGGCAGAACATGCGGGTGTTCCCGCTGTCGAACTGGACCGAGGTCGACGTCTGGACCTACATCGCGGTCCGGGACGTGCCCCTGCCCTCGCTGTACTTCGCGCACGAACGCGAGGTGTTCGCCCGCGACGGCATCCTGCTCGACGCCGCCACCCCGGCCCGCCGCGAGCACGACCCCGCCCCCGCGCGGCGCACGGTCCGCTACCGCACGGTGGGCGACATGACCTGCACCGGGGCCGTGCCCTCCACCGCGGGCACGGTGGCCGAGGTGCTCGAGGAGGTGCTCACCGCCCGCGTCACCGAACGCGGGGCCACCCGGGCCGACGACCGGGTCAGCGAAGCGGCCATGGAGGACCGGAAGAAGGAAGGCTACTTCTAGTGCGGGAAATGTTGCGGGTCGTCACCGCCGGTTCGGTCGACGACGGGAAGAGCACGCTGGTGGGCCGCCTGCTGCTGGACACCGGCTCGGTCGCCGACGACCACCTCGACGAACTCCGCGGCGCGGCGGGCGGCCGCGAGCCCGACCTCGCCCTGCTCACCGACGGCCTGCGCGCGGAACGCGAGCAGGGCATCACCATCGACGTGGCCCACCGCTACTTCCACACCGAGCGGCGGGGGTTCGTGCTGGCCGACGCGCCGGGGCACGAGCAGTACACCCGCAACATGGTGACCGCGGCCTCCGCCGCCGACGTCGCCCTGCTGCTGACCGACCTCTCCGCCGGGCTCACCACGCAGACCGCCAGGCACCTGGCGGTGCTGGCCACCATGCGCGTACCCGCGCTGGTCGTCTGCGTGAACAAGATCGACCTCACCGGCTACGCCCGGGAACCCTTCGACCGCATGCGTGAAGCGCTCGAGCACAGCGCCAAGCAGCTCGGCCTGCCGGAACCGGTGGTGGTGCCGGTGTCCGCGCGCCACGGCGACAACGTGGTCGAGCGCTCGGCCAGGACCCCGTGGTATGAGGGCCCGCCGCTGCTCGCCTTCCTCGAAGAGGTGCGACCGGCCGCGCCGCACCGCACCGGTGTCCGGCTGCCGGTGCAGACGGTGTTGCAGCACAAGGAAAACGGCCGGATCGAGCGGTGGTACGCCGGTCGGCTGGCCGCCGGTGAACTCCGGCCGGGCACGAACGTGCGGGTGCTGCCGGGCAACGTGGTCACCGCGGTCACCGGGGTGCGTGACGGCGGTGGCGAAGTGCCGTCCGCCGACGCCGGGACCTCGGTGGCGGTGACGCTGGCCGACGACGTGGACCTCTCGCGCGGCGGCATGCTCGCCGCGGTGGACGGGGTGCCCGCGGTGGCCGGTGGACTGCGGGCCTCGGTGTGCTGGCTGGACGACCAGCCGCTGAAACCGGGCGCGGTCTACGGCCTGCGGCACACCACCAGGTGGGTGCGCGCGGTGGTGGAGCGGATCGAGCACCGGCTGGAGCTGCCGGGGCTGGCCGAGGTGCCGTCGGACCGGCTCGCCCTCAACGACATCGGCTCGGTGGTGCTGAAGCTGTCCGAGCCGGTGTTCGCCGACCGCTACGCCGACAACCGGATCACCGGCAGCTTCGTGCTCGTCGACGAGACCACGGCCGCCACGGCCGGCGCGGGAATGGTGGACGATGCTCGCTGAGCAGGGCACGGTGCTGTCCGTCCGGCTGTCCACACAGGACTGCGACATCCACGAGCTGTTCGCCTGGGGCGCGCTGGACCCGGTCGCCGGTTACCTCTCCCGTGCGGACCTGGCCACGGTGCGCGCCCGCGGTGAACTGGCCGACGGGACGCCGTGGCGCTGGCCGTGGCGGATGCGCACGGAAACCCCGGTGCCCCCGGGCACCGTGTTGTCCCTGCTGGAACCGGAGGGGCAACGGCTCGGCACGGTCGAGGTCGCCGAATCCTGGACCGCGGGCGATGAGCACCTGGTCTCCGGCCGGGTGCGGCTGGACGCGGTGCCGCGCACCGGAGCGTTCCGCGCCCTGCGCCGTCCGCCCGGCGCCCCCGGCCCGCACGCCGACCGCGTCGCGCTGGCCGTGGACGGCCCGCTGAGCCCGGGCACCGTCCGCGGTGCGCTGCGGGAGGCGGCCGCGAGCGGGCACCCGCTGCTGCTGATGCCGTTGCTGGGCCACGACGGGACCGCCGCGGTCGCCGCCGTGCGCGGGGTCCGCGCGGTGGCCTGCCTGCTGGGTGGCGAGGTGGAGGTCGCCGGGCTGCCGCTGCCGCCTGCCTGGTGGCAGACCCCGGAACAGCACTGGCTCACCGCCAAGGCCGCCCGCCGGTTCGGCGCGGGCACGCTGCTGGCGGGCGCGCACGCGGGTGAGCGGGCCGCGGACGCGGTCACCGCCGCCGTGCGCACCTGCCCCGAGGGGCCGGACACGGATCCGGCCCTGCGCGAGGCACTCGGCGCGGTGGCTGCCGCGTCGTCGCCGCCGGACCACCGCGCGGGCCTGGTGGTGCTGCTCACCGGCCTGCCCGCGTCGGGCAAGTCGACCCTCGCCCGCGGCCTGCGTGACTGGCTGACCGCCTCGACCCCCCGCTCGGTCACCCTGCTCGACGGCGACATCGTGCGCACCACCCTGTCGCCGGACCTGTCGTTCTCCCGCGCGGACCGGCTGCGCAACCTGTCCCGCCTGGCCACGGTCGCCGCCGAATGCGCCCGGCACGGCGGGGTGGTGGTGTGCGCGCCGGTGGCCCCGCACGAACAGGGCCGCGAACTGTTCCGGCGCACGGTCACCCCGGTGGCGAACTTCCTGCTGGTGCACGTGGCCACCCCGGTGGCCGAATGCCGCCGGCGTGATCCGAAGGGGCTCTACGCCGCCGCGGCCGCCGGCCGGTTGCGGGGCTTGACCGGGGTCGACGACCCCTACGAGGTCCCGTTCGCCCCGGACGTGGTGGTCGGCACGCACGGCGTCGACGGGGAAGCCGCGGTCCGGGAGGTCCTCGTCCGGCGGGGCTGGGTGCGGCCGGGTCCCTGGGAAGCGGCCGGGTGAGCCCATGTGGTCGCTGGTTTGCGCGGGCGCGCTGGTCGGCCTGCTGGTCGGGATGACCGGTATCGGCGGCGGGGCGCTGCTGACCCCGCTGCTGGTGCTGGTGTTCGGCCTGCCGCCGACCACCGCGGTGTCCAGTGATCTCCTGGTCGCGCTGGGCCTGAAGCTCACCGGTGGTTTTGTGCACCAGGCCCGCGGGGACGTGCACTGGCCGATCGTGCTGTGGTTGTCCGCGGGCAGCGTGCCGGCGGCGCTGGTCGGCCCGGTGGTCACCAAGCTGGCCGGTCCGGCGCCGGTGTTCCACGAACTGCTGCGGGCCACCATCGGCGTGGTGCTGCTGGCCGTCGCGCTGATGACCGTGCTGGCGGTGCACCGCTGGCGGCCGGGCGGGCCGGAGCGGCCCCGGCTGGTGCCCGTCCGGCGGCTCCGGACCGCTTCGCTCGGCGCGGTCACCGGCCTGCTGGTCGGCTTCACCTCGGTCGGCTCGGGCTCGATCGTCGCGGCGAGCCTGCTGCTGCTCTACCCGGCGCTGCGGATGTCCTCCCTGGTCGCCACCGACATCGTGCAGGCGCTGCCGATGGTGTTCACCGCCGCCCTCGGCCACGCCCTGCTGGGCGATTTCCACTTTTCGGTGGCCTGGCCGCTGCTGCTCGGCGGCATCCCGGCGGTGATCGCGGGCAGCCTGCTCGCCCCCCGGCTCCCGGCGCGGCTGCTGCGCAGTGCGCTGGCGGTGCTGCTCGCCTCCACCGGCACGTCCCTGCTGACCGCTCACCTGCCGATCATCGTCACGGCGGGTGCGGTGATCGCCGTGCTGGCGGCCTACCGGACCCGGCGCACCCGGCGCTCCACCCCGGCCGAGGCCGTCCCGGCGGACCGATCACCCTGACCGCACGAGCCGCGGCTGCCGGGCACCGGAACTTCGGCCCCTGCCGCCAGTGCTGCCAACGCAGCGCCGCCACGCGCACCCGAATCGCCCCAGCGGCGCCCGAAGCACAGCACCGCCCAACGCGGCACCGAACGCGCACCCCACCAACGCCGCCAGCCTTGACGCGGCAACGCCACCACCCACACCCGAGTGCCCCGGCAGCACCGTTCCCGAGCACAACGACACCAAGCGCACCCCTCGGCCATCGCCACCGGCCCCGGCAACACAGCGGCACAACCCACTCCCCCGAAACCCGCCGCCGCCGAACCCGGCGCGGCTACGCGGGCCCCGGCGGCACGGTCGCCCAGGACACGGTGCTCTCGAACTCCGCGCCGAGCGCACGCCACGCGGCGACCGCCTCCGCCATCAGCGCGGCATCGCCGGTTCTCGTGGCGCGGGCGCGCAGCACGCCGGCCGCCGCCCAGCGGTTGTGCCGGGCGTGCCGGGTGGCGCGCCGCAGGTACCCGTCGGTGTCCGGGTCGTCCAGTGCGACGGCCAGTTCCGCGGCGACCGCCGCCGCGTACCCGTCGAACCGGCCCGCCACGAAATCCCCACCGGCCTCCCGCAGCAACCGCCGTCCCGCCTGGCCGGTGTGCAACGCGATCCTGCCCCGGACGAACGCGTCCCACGGTGCCAGATTCGGCGAAGAAGCCACGTCGGCGACGCCGGCGATCCGCAGCGCGCGGTCACGCCAGCTGTCCGCCTTCTCCGCGTCACCACGCAGACCGGCGGCGAGCGCGGCAGCCAGCAGGGGCACCGCGATGGTGGCGTTGCGTGGATGACCCGCGTCGGCGACCCCCGACCACAGCCGTCCGGCCGCCTCCTCCGCCTCGTCCAGCGCACCGGCCAGCGCCAGCGCGGTGACCAGTCCGCTGTGGCCCCAGTACGGGTCCGCGGCCAGCGCCGGGTGGGCCTGCGCCCGCCTGCTCGCGGCCAGCGCCTCGGTCACCGCACCGGTGGCGACGGCGTAGGTGGACACCGCGCGGAAGGCGTCGGCCACCTCGACCACCACCGCCGGCTCCGGCACCAGGTCACCGACCAGGTCCAGCCGCCGCAGGCTCAACCGCAGGGAGGTCTCCGGGTCACCGGCGAGCGCGGCTGCCCCGCACCGGGCGTCCAGGGCGGCGCTGAGCAGCACCGGGTCACCGGCAGCGGCTTCCGCGGCGGCGGCCAGTCCGGGATCGAGTGACTGGGCCCCGGAAAGCCACGCCCGCGCCACGGCGAACTCCGGCCGTTCCGGATCGTCCACGAGCGACAGTGCGGTCTCGAACAGGGACGCGGCCTCCGCCGGGTCGAAGCCGGGCGGGAAACCGGCACCGCGGAACCGTTCGGCCACCACCGCCGCCGCGGCGAGGCAGTCCGCGCGGGCCACCGGGTCCGCCACCCGCTCACGGGCCGAGGCCAGCAGCAGGTACTGGTCGTAGGCCCCGGAAAGCAGGTGGGCGCAGCACGCCGCCGCCTGGAGCGCGTCCCCCGCCGGAGCCAGCGCGGCCGCGGTCTCGAAGTGACGCCGCGCCTCGGCGAGGAACCCCCTGGCGAAGCTCAGCGACGCCACGTCGGAGGCCAGTTCGCCGGTCGGTGCGGCGGCCACGCAGGCACGCAGGTCGTCGGCGAGGGAATCGAACTCGTCCTGCCAGCCTTCGCCACGAGCACGCAGCGCACGAGCCCGCCCGGCAGCCCACTCCCGGTACCGGCCGGTCGCTTCACCCTCCTCCGCCGACTCCCGCAGCCGCTCGGCGGCGAACTGGCGCACCCCGGTCAACAGCGACCACCGGGCCGAGCCGGGCAGCAGCGAGACCAGGCTCTTGTCGGCGAGCCTGCCCACCAGATCGGCGAGGGCACCCGGCCCGTGCTCCGGGTGCAGCGCGGCGACCGCCGTCAGGTCGAACGCCCCGGCGAACAGCGCGATCCGGCGCAGCACGCGCTGCTCCTCCTCGCTCAGCAGCCGGTAGCTCCAGTCGATCACCGCGCGCAGCGAGTTGTGCCTGCGGTTGCCACCACGGCCGGTGGACAGCAGGCGCAGCAGGTCGCCGGTCCCGGCCCGCAGGCCGTCGAGGCCGAGGGAGGCGCTGCGGGCGGCCGCCAGCTCGATGGCCAGCGGCGCGGAACCGAGGTCCTCGCAGAGCGCGACCAGTTCGGCCGGATCGGCGGTGAACTCCGGCGCGATCGCGCGGGCCCGGTCGGTGAACAGCGCGACCGCTTCCCCCGGGGTGCGCAGCGGACCGAGGTGCAGCACCGTCTCCCCCGCGATGCCCAGCCGTTCCCGGCTGGTCGCCAGCACCCGGACCGACGGCGCCAGGGCGAGCAGCCGGTCGAGCACGTCGGCGACCTCGTCCACCAGGTGCTCGCAGTTGTCCAGCACCAGCAGCGACCGGCCGCGCAGCCGGGCCGCGACGGCCTCCAGCAGCGACCGCCCCGGCTGGGGCGTGACGCGCAGCGTGGCCGCCACCGCCTCGGTGACGTATCCCGGCTGGACCGGCACCAGGTCCACGAAGCCCCCACCGGCCGGGAACCCCGGCGCCAGCCGCTCCACCGCGGCGACGGCGAGCCGGGTCTTGCCCGCCCCACCGGGACCGGCGATCGTGGTCACCGGCGAGGCCGCCACCAGCCGCAGCACCCCGTCCACCTCGTCCCGGCGGCCGACGAAGCTGGTGCGGGGCACCGGCAGCCCGGCCCAGGCGGCGGGGCCGGCGGGCTCACCCGCCAGCTCGGCCAGCGCCCGGCGATCGGCGGCCCCGAGCTTGCGCAGCAGGGCCGACACGTGGCTTTCCACCGTCCGGACCGACACCCCGAGCCGGCGGGCGATCTGCGCGTTCGTGGCGTGCCCGGCGACGGCGGCCAGCACCTCGCGTTCCCTCGGGGAGATCGGCTCCTGCACGCGTCCAGTATCCGTGGTGGGTCCGTGGTGGCTCCGTGGTCTCCACGGAGGCGCCCGGCGCCCGCGCCGAGCAGGCTGAACGCGGCACACCGGCCACCCGGAAAGGACCAGCGGAATGTTGATCATCGCCAAAGAGGACGACCTGCGCATCGGCAGCGGCCGGACCGCCCGGTTCGAAGGCGGGCAGTACGGCTCCGGCATCTCCTTCTTCCACGTCGAGAACCAGCCGGGGCAGGGCCCGGGGGCGCACGTGCACCCGTACTCGGAGACCTGGGTGGTGCTGTCCGGGACCGCGCACGTCCGCAGCGCCGGCGGGGAGACGCAGGGCGAGCGCCGGTGACGTCGTCGTCGTCGGGCCGGGCACCGCGCACGCCTTCCGGGCCACCGGCACCGAACCGCTCAGGATGATGTGCATCCACGCCTCACCCCGCATCGAGCAGACCTTCCTCGACGAGGACGAAGCCCGCAAGCAGTCCGTTTCCTTCTGAACCCGGAACCCGGCAAGGAGCAAGACCATGACCGCACGCAAGATCGTCGCCGGCCTGTTCATCTCGCTGGACGGCGTGGTGGAAGCACCCCAGAACTGGCACTTCCCGTACCTCAGCGACGAAATGGGCGCCGTGCTCGGGCAGATGTACGCCGAGGCGGGCACCCTGCTGCTCGGCAGGCGCACCTACGAGGAGTTCGCCGCGGTCTGGCCGCACCAGACCGGCCCGATGGCCGACCAGCTCAACGGCATCGGCAAGCTGGTGGCCTCCAGCACCCTGACCGCCCCGGAGTGGCAGAACACCACCGTGCTCGGCACCGATCCGCTGGGCGAACTCGCCGGGCTCAAGGCGCGGGCGGGCGGGAACCTGACCATCACCGGCAGCGCCACGCTGATCCGCGCCCTGCTGCGGGCCGGCCTGCTGGACGAGCTGCGGCTGCTGGTGCACCCGCTGGTGGTGGGCAAGGGCAGGCGGTTGTTCGACCACACCCAGCCGGCCACCCCGCTCACCCCGGCGGGTTCGGCGGAACTGCCCCACGGGGTGCTGGATCTGCGCTACCGCCCGGCGTGACCGCTTGAAAGTTCAGTGAACTTGAGCGGTTAAGCAATATTCGGGCACGTCATCGGCCAACCTGTCCCATACGGCAAAACTCCTGCACAAAGCCATTGATTAGGGCGCTGAACGAATAGGGTCACGTGACGGCCGTCGCGGCCACCCGGGTGCACAGCTTGACCGCTTAACTTCGCCGCGCGTAGCGTTTTCGCCACTCGGCACGAGGTCCCCGCCTGAGGAGCGAAGCGATGAAGCTGAACAGCCGAACCCTGGTGCCGATGCCCACCGTCACCCCGCTCACCGGCTGGCAGCTGCACCACGGCGACCGCCTGCTCCCCGCCGAGGTCCCCGGCACGGTGCACACCGACCTGCTGGCCGCCGGGCTGATCCCGGATCCGCTGACCGGGGACCGGGAGGCGGAACTGGCCTGGATCGGCGCGTCGGACTGGCGGTACACCTGCGAATTCACCGCCGTCGGCGACTCCGGCCGGCTGGACCTGGTGTGCGAGGGGCTCGACACCGTGGCCGAAGTGGCGCTGAACGGCGAACCCGTCGGGACGGCGGTGAACATGCACCGCACGCACCGGTTCGACCTGCGTGGCGCGGTGCGCGGGGGCCGCAACGAGCTGTCGGTGACCTTCCGCTCGGCGCTGGCCTACGCCGAGCGCCTGCGTGCGGAACTCGGCGACCGGCCGGGCGCGTACCCGATGCCGTACCAGTTCGTCCGCAAGGCCGCCTGCAACTTCGGCTGGGACTGGGGACCGTCGTTCACCACCTGCGGCATCTGGCGGCCGATCGGCCTGCACCGGTGGCACACCGCCCGGCTGGCCGAGGTCCGCCCGGAGGTGACCGTCGGCGCCGACGGCACCGGCCGGGTGAAGCTGCACGTCGGCGTGGAGCGGATCGCCGAGGGCGAACTGGTGGCCGTCGCCCGGATCGGTGACCACGAACAGCAAGTGTCCATTCCGGACGGACAGTCGGCGGTGGTGGTCGAACTGACCGTGGAGCAACCGGAACTGTGGTGGCCACGGGGGCACGGCGCCCAGCCGCGCTACGGCGTGCGGCTCGAACTCCGCGCCGGTGCCGAACTGCTGGACGGGTGGGACCGGCGGATCGGTTTCCGCACCGTCGAACTGGACACCACCCCGGACGCCCACGGCACCCCGTTCACCTTCCGCGTCAACGGCGAACCGATCCTGATCCGGGGGGTGAACTGGATCCCGGACGACGTGTTCTTCCCCCGGATCACACCCGAGCGCTACGCCGAACGGCTCGGCCAGGCGTGTGACGCCGGGGTCAACCTCGTCCGGGTGTGGGGCGGTGGCATCTACGAAAGCGAAAGCTTCTACGACCTCGCCGACGAACGCGGACTGCTGGTGTGGCAGGACTTCCTGTTCGCCTGCGCGGCCTACCCCGAGGAGGAGCCGCTGGCCGGGGAGGTGCGCGCCGAAGCCGAGGAGGCCGTGCGGCGGCTGGCCTGGCACCCGAGCCTGGTGCTGTGGAACGGGAACAACGAGAACATCTGGGGGCACTGGGACTGGGACTGGCGGGACCAGCTCGGCGACCGCACCTGGGGTGGCGGCTACTACTTCGGCACGCTCGCCGAGGTGGTCGCCCGGCTCGACCCGACCCGCCCGTACTGGCCGGGCAGCCCCTACTCGGGTGATCCCGCGGTCCACCCGAACCACCCCGACCACGGGCCCATCCACATCTGGGACGTCTGGAACGAACGCGACTACGACCACTACCGCACCTACCGGCCCCGGTTCGTCGCCGAATTCGGGTACCAGGGGCCGCCCGCCCACTCCACCGCGGTCGACGGGTTCGGTGCGCTCGGCCCCGACTCCCCCGGTGTGCTGGCGCACCAGAAGGCGATCGACGGCGCCGGGAAGCTGGCCCGCGGCCTGGCCGGGCACTTCGGCCCGATCACCGGTGACGACGACTGGCACTTCCTCACCCAGCTCAACCAGGCCCGCGCGATCCGCCTCGGGGTGGAACACTTCCGGTCGCTCTGGCCGCGCTGCACCGGCACCGTGGTCTGGCAGCTCAACGACTGCTGGCCGTCGATGAGCTGGGCGGCCGTCGACAGCGCCGGGCGCCGCAAGCTGCTCTGGTACGCGCTGCGGGACGCCCACCGGGACCGCCGGTTGACCGTCCAGCCGCAGGAGGACGGGCTCGCCGTCGCGGTCCTGAACGACACCGGCTCGGCGTGGAACGGGCGGCTTCGCTTGCAGCGCCTGGCGTTCACCGGCGAAGTCCGGGCGGAGGAGAGCGTGGCGTTCGATGCCGCCCCACGCTCGGCCGAGCACGTGGCGCTCCCGGCCGCGGTCGCTCGTGCCGCCGACCCGGCTCGGGAACTGGTCGTGGTGACCACCGGGGACACGCGGGCGCTGTGGTTCTTCGACCGCGACCACTCCCTGGCCTACCCCGAGCCCGGGTTCGAAGCGACGGCCCAGCCGGCCGGCGAAGGGACCGTGGTCACCGTGCGCGCCCGCGCCCTGCTGCGGGACCTGTGCTTGTTCGCCGATCGCGTGGACCCCGGCGCGGTCGTGGACCAGGCCATGCTGACCGTGCTCCCCGGCGAGTCGGTGGTCTTCCGGGTCCGCCACCGCACCGGGGACCCGGCGGCGTTCACCGCCCATCCCGTGCTGCGCTGCGTCAACGACGTGCTGGCGAGCCGGGACGAGCCCGCCGGGATGGCGGCCCCGGGATGAGGCGGCCGACGATGGCGGACATCGCCAGGGAAGCCGGGGTGTCGAAGGGGGCGGTGTCCTACGCGCTCAACGGCCGCGCCGGGGTGTCCGAATCGACCCGCCGCCGGATCGTGCGCATCGCCGGCGAACTGGGCTGGCGGCCCTACGGCGTGACCCGCTCCTGGCGGCCCGCCCGCGCCGGCGCGGTGGGCTTTGTTGCCGACTACCTCACCACGCTGGGGCACCGGGAAGTCGCCCGGGTCGCCGGTCCGGCCGAGTTCGTCCACACGCGACGGTGTTCCGCCGCCTTCGTGGCCGCCACGGACGGCCTGCCGGGAGCCCGGGTGGTCACCATGGGGCCGCCGCCCGCCTCACCCGGCGCCTGCTGACGGCGCGGATTCCGCCGACGGCCCTGGTGTCCTCGTCCGACGGGGCACCATCCCGGGTTTTCCTGGTGACTACGGCGAAGACCGGGGGTGGGCGGGTTGTCTTGATGAGTGCTCCGGCCGGCGCTTGCGCGAGCAGAAACCGGACTCCAGGCGCGTGGTCGTCACCGGCTGGGTTCTTCCAGTGCAGCTTGATCGCTGGGCTCCTCGCCCGGCGAAAGCGCGCTTTCCGGCTCGGTCATTCTCCTGGTCCGCCGCTGTCGGCGTCGCCTGATCCCCTTGTCCAAACGCCAAGCCAGTTCCAGCGTGCCCTGCTGGTTCCCGGGAACCAGCAGGGTGAGCGGAGGCTCTTCCGCTCCCTCGAACAGGAAGGAGATGGTCGCGGGCTGGCCGGTCCACCAACCGGAGTCGCCACCGGGGGACACCGTTACACGGCGTAGCTGCTCGGTCCTTATCGAGGTGTCGCGGACCGGCGAACTTCGACGCCAGCGCCACAGCTCGAGGTCTTTCGGCGAGTACGTCGCCTGATCGGGATAGACCAGGTACCGGAAGCCGCTCGCGGATGCCCCGAACGCTCGATCGCCGTGTCCGATGCCGTCATCCGCTACCACCCGCACAGCCAGCACACACCGGGTACTCCGATGAAGCCTCTTCAGGTGCCTGCGCAAGCGGCGAACTCGCCATCGCGGCACCAGCCCCGCCGGCAGGATGGCCAGCGAGCCGATCAGCGCGAGCATCAAAGTGGTACTCACCAGTCCGGCCAGCCAGGACGTGAGCCAGATGACGAGCTCGACCACCACCAGGACGAACACGATGACGAACGGCATCGTCGACCACCTCGCGTCCTCACCTCGTCCTGGCATACGGGCCGGAGTCGTCCGCCCCCGGGCGGCAACGGAAATCCTGCACCCGAGGAAGTCCGCCCGGACAACGGGCCGAGCCAGAAGTCGCGTGAAGCGGGGCGGGCCGGTTGCCTCGATGGGTGCCGGTATTGGCTGGTCACCGCTTCGCTCGAGGAAAGGAAAGGGTCAGGACTGCGCGGGAAGAGCGGGCTTGGTCCAGACCAGGGAATAGCGGCGCAGGTAGTGCCACCGGTAGCGCACCCCGGGCAGGATCCGTTCAGCCGTGGTCCGGACCTGGGTGTAGGTCATGTTCGCCCGGGAGACCGGCATTCCGGCGGGGCCGTGGGCCCGGCGCACCAGTTTGATCAGCCAGACCGCCGGATAGGTCACCAGGCGCGCCGCCCAGTCGGCTGGGCTCGACTCGCGGGCCAGGCCGACCACGAACAGCACACCGCCCGGGTTGAGCAGGTCGCGCATCCGGGTCAGCGCCGCCTCGAAGTCCATGTGGTGGATGGCGGTGACCGAGCTGATGAAGTCGCAGCGAGGCAGGTCGGCGGTGAGGAAATCGCCCTCGACGTAGGTTGGGCCGCCGCCGGCCGCCTTCGCGAGGGCGATCATCTCCGGTGAGCTGTCGACGCCGGTGACCCGGGCCGTGTGCGCGGTCAGCTTGCGGGCCAGCAGGCCGTCCCCGCAGCCCACGTCCAGTGCGTCAGCACAACCGCCGGGCACCGCCCGCAGGATGTCCGGGTGCCTTGCCACGTTGGTGTTCCAGTACGGCTCCACCGCACCAGAGTAGCGTCACCCGGGGCGGCTGGTTTCCGGGATCTCGATGCTGATCGGCTCGGCTTCGGACAGGAACAGCAGCGCCGCCTTGCGCAGGAACTCGGCGAACAGCCAGTACGCCTTCGGGGCCGGCGGCAGCGGCAGCAACCCTTCGCGCACGGCGATGAACGGCTCCCAGTCCACGTCGAGCAGGAACCGGGTGAACGCGCCGAGGATGGGCCTGCCGAGGATCCCACCGTCCACAGAGGACCCGCCGTCCTCCTCGGCCACCGGCGGCCAGTGCGGGGGCTGCGGCAGCAGGTGCCGCACCGCGGCGTGCACCAGCCGGGTCTTCACGCAGGTGACGATCATTTCGCCGCCGGGCCGGCGTTGCGCGAACCGATGTCGCAACCGAGCTTGGCGGTCTTGCTGGTCCCGTCGATGAGCACCGACGGCGGGCGGACGCTGGCCACCGTGCGGCAGTTCGTGGCGGGCCAGCTGCGCCGCGAGCAACGCGCCGGCCACGTTTCCGCTGACGTCGACGTCAACGACGCCGCCGCCGACGACGACGAGCAACTGGCCGCGGTGGCGCGGCGGTTCCTGGTGCCCATGCCGGAGCCGGGCGACCGATGAGTTTCGCGGCCCGCCCGGGTCACCACCGGCGGAACCGCTGATGCACCCGGAGGACCCCATGGCCAAGCTCATCTACTCGATGTTCACCTCGCTCGACGGCTATGCCGAAGCGGCGGAGGGCGACCTCGGCACCGGCGCCGAGAACGAGGAGGTGCACACCTTCGTCAACGACCTGTTCCGCCCCGTCGGCACCTACCTCTACGGCAGGCGCATGTACGAGACGATGGTCTACTGGGAGACCGCGCACACCGAGCCCGGCCAGCCGCCGCACATCGTGCAGTACGCCCGCGACTGGCAGGCCGCGGAGAAGGTCGTGTACTCCTCGACGCTCGAATCGGTGTCCAGCGCGAAGACCAGGATCGAGCGGACCTTCGACCCGGAGGCGGTGCGCAGGCTCAAGGCCGAAGCCGAGGCCGACCTCACCGTCGACGGCCCGAACCTCGCGGCCCAGGCGATCGCGGCGGGCCTGGTGGACGAGTACCACCTGTTCATCACCACCAGCGTGGTCGGCGGCGGCAAGCGGTTCTTCCCCGACGGCGTCCGCCTGGACCTGGAACTGGTCGAGCAGCGCGCGTTCGACAGCGGGCTGATCTACGCGCGTTACCGGGCCGGGCACCGCCGGGCGGCGTGACAGGATGAGCCGGTGACCGAAGCTCCCGGTGGTACCGACGCCGCCCAGCGGCCGTGGCGGGGCGTGGCCGCCGACGAGCGGCAGGCGCGGCGGCGGCAGCAGCTGGTCGACGCCGGGTTCGCGATGATGGGCACCGGCGGCGCCGCCTCGGTGACCATGCGCGGGGTGTGCCGCGAGGCCAAGCTGACCGAGCGCTACTTCTACGAGAGCTTCCCCAACCGCGAGGCGCTGCTGGTGGCCGTGCTGGAGGCGGTGACCGAGCAGGCGCGGGCCGAGCTCCTGCGGGCGCTCGCGGAAGCACCGGCCGACACCCGCGCCCTGGTCCGGCAGGTGGTCGCGGCGTTCACCGGGTTCGTCACCGCCGATCCGCGGCGGGGCCGGGTGCTGTTCGTGGAGTCGCTGGCCGCGCCGGAGCTGGCGAACCGCGGTGCCGAACTGGTCGGCGAGTTCACCAAGCCGATCGCGCTGGCGCTGCGCAACCCCGGCCTCGGCGCCGACACCGCCGACGAGCACGACGTGGCGCTCAACGCCGAAGCCGTGTTCGGCGCGCTGGCCTACCTCTACCAGGCCTGGCTGTCCGGTCGGACCTCGATCAGCCGCGAACGGTTCGTCGAGCACGTGTCCCAGGTCGTCGAACGGCTGGCCGAGGTGAACTCCGCCGCGATCTGACATCAGCTGATGTTGACATCACCTGCTGTCAGAAAATATCGTGGCCGCCCCCAGCGAGCGTTAGGACGGCACGATGTTCGGACTGTTCCGCGGCAAACCGGTGGTCGACGTGCGCGGGGCACGCCGGTACGACGACCAGGCCCACGCCATCGCCCCGCGTGAGGTGGAGTTCTCCTGGGACGGGGTGCCCGTGCACTACATCCCCGGCGAGCCGATGGCCACGCACATCATCAACGTCATGCACCTGGTGCTGCCCGAGGGCGAACGCGCCATGTCGGGCGCGCTGGCCGAGGCGCTCCCGCTGATCGAGGACGAGCGGCTGCGCGAGGAGGTCGTCGGCTTCATCGGGCAGGAGGCCACCCACGCTTCGTCGCACGAGGGCGCGCGTGAGCACCTGGCCACGCTCGGCCTGGACGTCGAGCCGGTGGCCCAGAAGATGGCGTGGCTGGTGGACAGGGTCCTCGGCGACTGGGGCCTGACCGGCCGGGCGAAGCACGCGTGGCTCTGCGAGCGGCTGGGCCTGTTCGCCGCGATGGAGCACTACACCGCGGTGGTCGGCGAATGGCTGCTCAACGCCGACCAGCTGGAAGCGGCGGGCATGCACCCGACCATGCTGGACCTCGTGCGCTGGCACGGCGCCGAAGAGGTCGAGCACCGCAACGTCGCCTTCGACGCATTCATGCACGTCGACGGCAGCTACGGCCGCCGGGCCCGCACGGCGCTGCTGGCCGGCTTCACCCTCGCCGTGTTGTTCCTGACCACCGCCGGCTCGCTGTTCGGCAAGGACCCGTCCCCGGACAAGGGCCGGTTCTGGCCGGTGCAGCTGCTCGGTGCCACCCGCCGCCGGCTCATCCCGCCTGCCACCCTCTTCCTCACCGAGATCCCGAAGTACCTGCACCCGAAGTTCCACCCCTCGCAGCTCGGCAGCATGGACGAGGCGCTGCGGTACCTGGCGCGGTCCCCGGCGGCCACCGGTGCCGCCCGGTGAAGGCGGCCTACCAGCCGTCCGGGGCGATGCGCCTCGCGGCGCTGGCCAGCGCCGCCTACCGGCTCGTGTTCGCCGCCGGTCCGGTGGCCCCGCTGCTGTCGCGGCCGAATCCGGTGCGGCGCACGGGGTTCGACCTGGACCTGCGGGTCGACGAGGTCCGCGAGGAAGCCGAGGACGTGGTCAGCCTGACCCTGACGGCCGACGGGGAACAGCTGCCGCGCTGGGTGCCCGGCGCGCACCTCGACGTGTTCCTGCCTTCAGGCAGGCAGCGCCAGTACTCGCTGTGCGGGGACCCCGCCGACCGGTCCGCCTACCGCGTCGCCGTGCGGCGGATCGGCGCCGGACTGGGCGGTTCACGGGAGGTCCACGAACTCCGCGCGGGCACCCGGATCACCGCCCGCGGGCCGCGCAACGCCTTCCCGCTGGTCGACGCCCCGTCGTACCTGTTCGTCGCCGGTGGCATCGGCATCACGCCGATCCTGCCGATGGTGCGGTCCTGCCACGAGCGCGGGGTGCCGTGGCACCTGGTCTACCTCGGCCGGTCGCGGGCGGGCATGCCGTTCCTCGCCGAACTCGGCCGGTACGGCACCGGGGCCGTGGACCTCCGCCCGGACGACGAGGCCGGGCTGCCGGACATCACCTCGATCCTGCCGCTCGCGGCCCCCGGCGCGGCGATCTACCTCTGCGGCCCTCCCCCGCTGATGACCACCGCCCGCGGGCTGGTGCGCGAGATCAACCCCACCGCTTCCCTGCACACCGAACGGTTCTCGCCGCTGCCGGTGGTCAACGGTTCGGCGTTCGAAATCCGGCTCCACCGCAGCGGGACCACCGTTCCGGTCGCGGCGGACGAAACCGCGCTGACCGCGATCCGCCGCGTGGTGCCGGGGGTCGCGTACTCCTGCCGCCAGGGCTTCTGCGGCACCTGCCGGACCCGGGTGCTCGCCGGTGACGTCGAGCACCGGGACCGGGCCCGGCCCCGGCCGGATTCGATGCTGGTCTGCGTTTCCCGCTCGGCGGGCGGTCCCCTGCTCCTCGACCTCTGACGACCTTCGCTGTGGAGGCACCCCATGACACGCTGGTATCCCCTCGCCGAAGCCGGCGACGACTTCCTGGCCTCGGCTCCCTCCCGGTTCGTGCAGGTGGTCGACGTGCCGGTGGACGCGGCCGCGGTGTGGCGGGTGCTCGCCGCCGACGACGCCCTGGTCTCGTGGTCGAAGCTGATCACCGGCGTCGAGTGGACCTCACCGCGGCCGTTCGGCGTCGGCACCACCCGGACCGTCGTCGTCGGCCGCGGGGCCGCCGCGCTGCGGGAACGGTTCTACCGGTGGGACGAGCACCGGCGCCTGACCTTCAGCGCCGAAGCCGCCTCCCGGCCGGGATTCCGCCGGTTCGCCGAGGACGTCACGCTCAGCCCGTCCGGCGGGGGCACCCGGATCACCTGGACCTTCGCCTTCGACGCCCGGCCGGTGCTGCGCCTGGCGCACCCGGTGTTCCGGCGGGTCACCGCGGGCTGGGCGAACGGGCTGGCGAGCGTGCTGCGCGCCGGAACGGCGGCGGCGCGATGAGCCTGCTGCCGACCGCTGCCGGGATCGTCCGCGATCTCGGCGTCCCGCTGCCCGGGGGCAACCGCTACCACGTCCGCGGCAAGGTCGTGCTGATCACCGGCGGCGGCGACGGCATCGGCTTCGCCCTGGCCCGCGAGCTGCACACCCGTGGTGCCGTGGTCGCGCTGACCGACATCGACGCGGCGGCACTCGACCGTGCCGGGAGGGCACTGGGCAGCGTGCACACCTACGTCGTCGACGTGCGGGATCGCACCGGCATGGCCGAGGTGGTGCGGAAGCTCGTCGAAGCAGCCGGTGGCCTCGACGTGGTGGTGGCCAACGCCGGGGTGACCCCGCCACCGGCCACCCTGCGCCAGATCGATCCGGAGGGCTTCGACCGGGTCGTCGACACCAACCTCACCGGGGTGTTCAACACCGTCCGGCCCGCCATCGACGAGGTGATCGCACGGCGCGGGCACATCGTGGTGGTCTCCTCGGCGGCCGCGTTCGCGCCCGGCCTCGGCGGGGCCTCCTACATGATCAGCAAGGCGGGCGTCGAGCAGCTGGGCCGGGCGCTGCGCCTCGAACTCGCCGGTTCCGGGGCCAGCGCGGGCGTCGCGTACTTCGGCGTGGTCGACACCCGGCTCGCCAGGGCCACCCTGGACGAGGACCCGCTCGGCGCCGCGCTGGAAACCCGGCTCCCCCGGCCGCTGCGCCGCCGGATCACCGCCGAGGAGGCGGCGGCCGCGCTCGCCGGTGCCATCGCCCGGCGGGCCGGGCGCACCCTCGCCCCGGCTTCGTGGCAGGGCTGGGCGCTGCTGCGCGGGTTCGTCAACGTGGTCGCCGACGGTTACCTCGCCGCCGACGCCCGGTGCCACGCCTTCATCCGCGAACTCGAAGCCAGGAGCCGGCCATGACCACGCTCTGCGCGGCGTTCCAGCGGGTCGCGGCCATCGACCCCGACGCGGTCGCGGTGCGCACCGCCGGGGACGCGCAAACCCTGACGTGGCGCGAATACGGCGAGCAGGTGCGGGAGGTCGCGGGTGGTTTCGCCGCGCTGGGCATCCGGCACGGGGACACCGTCGCGCTGATGATGGCGAACCGGCCGGAGTTCTACCCGGTGGACGTCGGCGCGCTGCACGCCGGTGCGACCTCGTTCTCGGTGTACAACACCCTGGCCCCCGAAGCGATCCGGTACGTGCTGGGCAACGCCGAGGCCGAGGCCGTGGCGTGTGAAGCCCAGTACGTGGCGCGGATCCTGGACACCGGGGTGGTCCCGGTCGAGCGGATCGTGGTCGTCGACGCGGAACCCGGCGAAGCCCCCGAGGGCACGATCACCCTGGCGGAACTGAAGAAGCTCGCCACCGCCGGATTCGACTTCGACGCCTCGTGGCGGGCGGTGCGGCCGGACGACGTGGCCACGCTCATCCACACCTCGGGCACCACCGGCGGCCCCAAGGGCGTGGAGGCCACCCACGCGGCCCTGCTGTTCGAAGCGACGGCGGTCAGCGGCGTGCTGCCGATCGAGTACGGTGACCGGATCACCTCGTTCCTGCCGTCCGCGCACATCGCCGACCGGGTGACTTCGCTGTACTTCCAGCTCGTCTTCGGCACGCAGGTCACCGTGGTCGCGGACGCGAGCCAGATCGCCGCGGCCGTGCGGGACTGCCGCCCGACGATCTGGGGTGCGGTGCCGCGGGTGTGGGAGAAGCTGAAGGTCGCCATCGAGCTGGCCGTGGAGCACGAGCCGGACGAAGCGCGCCGCCGCGACCTGCGGTGGGCGGTGGACGTCGGCACGCGCCGGCTGCGTTTCCTGCGTGCGGGTTCACCCGTGCCGCCGGAGCTGGAGGACGAGTACGCCGAAGCGGACGCGACCGTGCTGTCCGGCTTGCGGGCCATGCTGGGCTTCGGCGAGGTGAAGTGGGTGATCTCCGGTGCCGCCCCGATCCCGGTCGGCACGCTGGCCTTCTTCGCCGCGCTCGGCCTGCCGATCTCCGAGATCTGGGGCATGTCCGAGCTGACCTGCATCGCCAGCGCCGCGCCCGCCGACCCGGCCAAGCTCGGCACGGTCGGCCGCCTCCTGCCCGGCATGGAGATGCGGGTGGCCGAGGACGGTGAACTCCTGGTGCGCGGCCCGCTGGTGATGAAGGGGTACCGCGGTGAACCGGCCAAGACCGCCGAGGCGATCAGCGCCGGCGGCTGGCTGTCCACCGGCGACCTGGTGACCGTCGACGACGACGGTGCGCTCACCATCGTCGACCGCAAGAAGGACCTGATCATCAACGCTTCGGGCAAGAACCTGTCCCCGGCGAACGTCGAGAACGCGCTGAAGACCGCGTGCGCCCTGATCGGCGAGGTCGCCGTCATCGGCGACGGCCGCCCGTACACCACGGCGCTGATCACCCTGGACCCCGGGGCCGCGGCCGCCGTCGCCCCGGACAGCGCCGGCCGCGAGCCCGCCGGCCTGGCTCGGCACCCCGGCATCGTCTCGCTCGTCGGCCTCGGGGTCACCAACGGCAACAACCGCCTGTCGCGGGTGGAGCAGGTGAAGCGCTTCCGCCTGCTGCCGGTGACCTGGGAGCCCGGTGGTGAGGAACTGACGCTGACCAGGAAACTGCGCCGCAAGGCCATTTCCGCCAAGTACGCCGCGGAAATCGAGCAGCTCTACGGCGACCCCCGCCCTGAAGGCGTCCACGAACCGACGTAACGATCAGCCTCGCCCACTGAGCATCGGCAGCGAGACGAAGTCGGCCAGCGCCTGCTGCCCGGCGGCATTGGCGTGCACGCCGTCCCCGTTGTCGTAAGCCGGGAGGATCCCGTTGGGCGACAGGGGGTCCTTGAGCACCTGGTCGAAATCCACCACACCGTCGCAGGTTTTCGAGCAGTTGTTCCAGCGCTTGGTGAAGGTCCCCACCTCGTGCCGGTCGAGGTTCTGCTGCGGGGGGTAGCCGGGCCGCGAGGTGATCGGGGTGACGTACACCGCGATCCCCGCGTCGTGCAGGCGCTGGAAGACCTGCCGGTAGCTGTCGAGGATGGGCGCGGCGGTGCAGCCGAAGGCCAGGTCGTTGGTGCCGTAGTAGTAGATCACTCCGGTGACGCCGTGCAGCGCGAGCACGTCGCGGTCCAGGCGCGCCAGTGCGTCGAGTTCCCGGACGCGGTCCGGCGTGCCCGGGCAGCCCGCCGCGCTGGTGGTGCCGCTGATCCCGGCGTTCGCCACCGCGAGCCTGCCGCCCTCGTGCTGGAGGCGGCGGGCCAGGCCGTCGGTCCAGCGGCGGTTGGTGCCCGGTTCGGTGCAGCCGGGGCCGCAGTTGGTGCTGCCGACGCCGTCGACCACCGAACTGCCGTAGGCGGCGACGGTGCCGCGCAGCCCCCGGTTGCGCACGTCCACCGCGCTGACCAGGTACGTCGACTGGACGGTCTCGGTGTGGGCGGCCCCGGAGGCGTCGGCGGTGTGGTCACCCGCGCCGGGCCGGGTCAGGTAGTTCTCGCGGAACGCCGATTCGTGCTGCCCCGGCACCACCGTGCCCGCCACGTACATGCTGATGCCGACGTCGGTGTCCGGCTGCGTCACCAGGCCGGTGTCGTCGCTCCAGACCTCGCCGCCGGGCGGGATGGTGACCGCGGGCAGGCCGCGGAAGGTCAGGGGCCGCACGCCGGTGACCGAGGCACCCGGGCCGCTGAGCCCCGCGGTGGCGCGGTCGACGGTCAGCGGAGTGGTGCCGAAGGTGTGCTGCACGCGGACCCGCACGGCGTCGCCGCCCTGGCTCAGGTGCGTGACCATGCGCACCGACTGGCCGGTCAGCGTCCTGGCCGCGAGCCCCTGCTGGGACTGCGCCCACGAGGTGAACCACGGTGATCGCCGCGGCTCGGTGGCGGGTGCGGAACCCATCAGCAGCCCGGCGAGCAGCACCACCGCGGCGGCCGGCGCCGCCACCCTTCCCGAACGCACCATCGTTGCCCCTCCGTCGGCGGATTCCGGCGCGAGGGCCATTCTGCACCGATCAGCCGATCCGGCGGCACAACGCGACCGTCGCCGCGCTCGGCTGGTCCGTGGTGACCGAAACGGTCTCCCAGGCCGGAACCCGGCGCAGCGGCACGAACCGGGCTTCGCGGGTCTTCTGCGAGAAGGTCTCCGGCACCAGCGCCACACCGAGGCCGGTGGCGACCAGTTCCAGCAGCGAGTGCACGTCGGTGACCTCCAGCGCCACCTTGCGGTGCACCCCGGCCTCTTCGAGCACGGCGTCGGCCAGCTCGCGGGTGCCCCAGCCGGGGTGGAAGTCGACGAAGCGGTCGTCGGCCAGCTCGGCCAGGCGCACGGAGGCCCGCCCCGCCAGCGGGTGGCCCGGGGCGCAGGCCAGCACCAGCGGCTCGGAGCCGAGCGGCGTGACCCGGAGGTCCTCGGGCACGCGTGCGGGTTTCGCCACGAACGCGATGTCGAGGCCGCCGGTCCGGACCCGCTCGATCAGTTCGGCCGAGCCGCCGTGCCGCAGCCGCACGTCCACGCCGGGATGGGCGGCGACGAAGTCGCGGAGCAGCGCGGGCAGGGGCAGCGGGTGCAGGCACTGCAGCGCGCCGATCGCCAGGCTGCCGCGCAGCAGGCCCTGGACCGCGGCCACGGCGTCCCGGCCGGCCCCGGCGGCGGCCAGCGTGCGCCGCGCCTCGGTCAGCAGCGCCTCCCCCGCGCCGGTCAGCCGCACCCGGCGGGTGCTGCGGTGGAACAGCGGGGCGCCGAGTTCCTTCTCCAGCGCCCGGATGGTGGCCGAGAGCCCCGACTGGGCCACGCGCATCCGCTGGGCCGCCCTGGTGAAGTGCGACTCCTCGGCCACGGCGATGAAGTACTCGAGCTGCCGGAGTTCCACGATTGATCACCCAGCCTGCTCACTCGAATCGGTTCCTTCTGTTGGACAGCTTAATCGGAACCGGGTTGGCTGGGTGGGGCCCGAAGCGAACCAGGAGGAGTTCCATGCAGAAGCGCCGCATCGGTGATGCCGGGGTCAGCGCCATCGGACTCGGCGGCATGCCGATGTCGGTCCGGGGGCGGCCGGACGAAGCCCGGTCCGTGGCCACCGTCCACGCCGCGCTCGACGCCGGGGTGACGCTGATCGACACCGCCGACGCCTACCACCTCGACGCGAGCGACCCCGGGCACAACGAGTCGCTGATCGCCCGCGCGCTGGCGAGCTACCCCGGCGACACCTCCGCCGTGCTGGTCGCCACCAAGGGCGGTCACACCCGGCCCGGCGGCAGCTGGGCGCTCGACGGTTCACCGGCCCACCTCAAGCGGGCGGCGGAGGCGTCGCTCAGGCGGCTCGGCACCGAGGCGCTGGGCCTGTACCAGTTCCACCGGCCGGATCCGGAGGTCCCCTACGCCGAATCCGTCGGCGCGCTCCGCGACCTGCTCGACGAAGGCAAGATCCGCTTCGCCGGGATTTCGAACGCCGACCCGGCGCAGATCCGGCAGGCGAACGAAATCCTCGGCGGCGGGCTCGCCGCGGTGCAGAACGAGTTCTCCCCCGCGTTCCGCTCCAGCGAGCCGGAACTCGAGCTGTGCACCGAACTCGGCATCGCGTTCCTGCCGTGGAGCCCGCTCGGCGGCATCGGCCGGGCGACCGGGCTGGGCTCGCGGTTCGCCCCGTTCGCCGAGGTGGCCGAACGGCACGGCGCGAGCCCGCAGCAGGTGACGCTGGCCTGGATGCTGGCGAAGTCACCCGCGGTCATCCCGATCCCCGGCTCGTCGCGCCCGGAGACGATCCGGGCTTCGGCCGCCGCGGTGCACCTGGAACTGCCCGCGGACGACCTGGCGGCGCTCGACGCCGCCTGAGGCGCTCAGGCGAGTTCCACGGCCAGCGGCACCTCGTGGTTCAGCGTGTGCCCCACCGGCGAGCTGCGGATCACCTTCTCGTGCAGGGCTTCCAGCTCCTCCCGGGACGCGGGCGAGTCGATGCGGACGGTGGCGGTGATCGAGTCGAAGCCCGCGTGCCCTTCGGCGAGGCCGAGGAACACGTGCAGGTCGATGTCGCCCTTGACGTCCACGGTGAGGTCGTCGATCCGGATGCCCGCGACGGTGGCGTTCGCGGCGTACCCGACGGCGAGGCAGTTGCCCAGCGCACCCAGCAACTGCTCCACCGGGTTGGCCGCGCTGTCCCCGCCGCCGAGCGCGGGCGGCTCGTCCGACGGCGTGGGCGCGAACCCGCGAACCCTGGCCTCGGAACGGAATCCACCCTGCCAGCGCACGTGCGCGGCCCAGGTGGTCTGCGCCTTCTCCGCGTCGGCCTGCACCGCGGCGACGAGCCCGCCGACGGCTTCGAGGTTGACGGAGTTGAGCGGCTGCTGCACTTCCACGGTCATGAGTTCGCTCCGGTGTCCGGGGGTCGCGGTCCACGGTGAGCGTGGCTCCGAACGGTGCAGTCACGCAACGCCACCCGCACTGTGGGAACACCGCGGGCACACCGTCCACACCAGACGCTTTTGTTGACACTTGTCCATTTCTTGACAGCTGTGTATAAACGATCCATGGTCACCGCCGAGCGCCCACCCGACCCCCGGGTGACGCGGTCGCGCGCGGCGTTGTTCGAGGCGGCCGTGCGGCTGGTGTCCGCCCGCGGCACCACCGCCGTGCCGCTCACCGAACTGGCCGAGGCGGCCGGTCTCAGCAGGCAGGCGGTCTACCTGCACTTCGCCAACCGGGACGCGCTGCTGGTCGAGGCGGCGGCCGACCTGGCCCGCCGCGAACTGGTGGAAGCCGGCGGAACGCGCTCGGCGTTGCTCGCCGCGGTGGAGCACTTCGCCGGGCACCGGGACTTCTACCGCGCGATGCTGTCCGGCCCGTGTGCCTTCGCCCTCACCCGCGCGCTGGGTGACCTGCTCGCCCCGGTCAACCGGCAGCTGATCGGCACGCTGGTGGACGTGGCCCCGGAAACCCTGGACGACCTCGCCGTTTTCACCACCGGCGGAATGGGCGCGGTGATCAACGCCTGGCTGCTGGACGGGACCCGGCCCGAGCCGCGGGAGTTCGCCGACCGGCTGGTGCGCCTGTGGCGCGGCCTCGGCCTGCACGCTCCCGCCGGCCTGCTGACGAGGTGACCCCCGTGCCCCCTGAGCTCACCCCCATCGCCCGCCTGACCGTGCTCATCGGCACCCCGGTCGACGCGGGTCCGGTACCCGGCGGGCACCGGCGGATCATCCCGATCACCGGCGGCACCGCGGACGGCCCGCGCATCGAGGGCGAGGTCCTGCCGATCGGCGCCGACTGGAACCTGGTGCGGCCGGACGGGACCGCCGAGGTGTCGGCCCGCTACCTGGTCCGCACCACGGACGGCGCTGTGCTGACGGTGCACAACGAAGGGCTGCTGCGGCTGGACGGCGTGCCGCACGGGATCACCACCCCGCGCATCGAAGCCCCGGCGGGCGGGCCCCACGCCTGGCTCAACGACGCGGTCCTGGTCGGCACGCTGACCCCGGCGCACGGTGTGCCGGGTGTCTCGCTCGAATTCCACCACGCGGCCTGAAGGACCCCCATGTCGATCCTGTCCCTCCCGCCGGTGGCCGACTTCGCCGCCCGCGCCTTCTCGAAGCTGATGAACCGCCGTGCCGCGCCCCGGCCCGGATCGTTCGTGCACACCGAGGAAATCACCGTTCCCACCCGGCACGGCGAGGTCGCCGCGACGCTGTACCACCCGCCCGCCACCGACGGCGTGCCCGCGGTCCACGTCAACGCGCACGGTGGCGGTTACGTCGCCGGGCTGCCCGTGTTCGACGACGCGCTGTGCCGTCACCTGACCACCCGCGCCCGCGTCGTGGTGGTCAACACCAGCTACGCGCTCGCCCCGCGACGCCGCTTCCCGGTGCCGGTGGAGCAGATCCACGACGTGCTGAAGTGGGCGGCCTCCGCCGAACGGCCCTGGGACGGGACCAGGCTCACCGTCGGCGGGCAGAGCGCGGGTGGCGCGCTGGCCACGGGCGCGGCACGCCTGGCGTGGGAGACCGGCGGGCCCGGGCTGAAGTTGCAGGTGCTGCACTACCCGCCGCTGGACCTGGTCACCCGGGCCAGGGACAAGCCGTCCCCGCTGGGCCGCAAGGCGGTGATCGCCCCGTGGATGAGCGAGGTGTTCGACACCGCCTACCTCCCCGATGCCCGGGAGCGCGGGCACCGGCTCGCGTCCCCGGCGTGGGGCACCAACGCCGACGGCCTCGAGGGCATCGCGCCCGCCGTGGTGATCACCGCCGAACTCGACCGGCTGCGCGCGGAGGGCATCGCCTACGCCCGCAAGCTCGACGTGGCCGGTGCCCTGGTGCACCACCACGACGTCGTCGGCGCGGACCACGGTTACGACCTGCTCGGCAGCGCACCGGGCCGGACCCGGCAGACCTACGACCTCATCGCCGAGCACCTCCGGCGCGCCGGCTGATGCGCGTGATCATCCAGCCGTCGTACGGCACGAAGCACGCCCGGCGGCACTGGGGTGACACCCTGGACCGCCCGGTGCCGTTCCTGCGGTACGCGGACGTGCTGAGCCAGGCGGAACGCCGTGCGCTGCTCGCCGAGCACCCGGACGGCGAAGCCCGCTTCTGGGGCGCGACGCCGCAGCACGACCGGAAGATGGACACCCTCGACGCGGGGGACGTCGTGCTGCTCACCGGGCAGAAGCACGTGCGCGCGATCGGCACGGTCGGCTGCCGCCTGCGCAACGACGAACTGGCCCGGCGGCTGTGGAACCCCGACCCGTCGCGCTGCCTGTGGCGCAACGTCTACACCTTCCGCGCCTACCGTTCCGTCGCGATCCCGTATGAACGGGTGTGGGCCCTGCCCGGCTTCAACGAAGGCGACAACTTCATGGGCCTGCGCTTCCTGAACCCGGAGAAGAGCGCGACGATCGTTTCGGGGCTGGGCATCGCCGGACTGTTCACTGTGGACTGACCGCGTCGCGGCAGCGTTCGGCCTGCCGCAGCAACGCCGCCGCCAGTCCGGGCGGACCGCTGACCAGGGTGAAATCGGCCTGGACCGAGGTGATCATCCAGACCAGGTCCGCCGGGGTCTCACCGCCGAGGTGCAGCAGGCAGCTGTGCTCGTCGACGGCTTCGACGGCACCCATGCCCGGCCACACCCGGCCGGCCACGGCTTCGGCGGATTCGTGCAGGGTGACCGTCGCCTGGCAGGGCCAGCTGAGGGCGGACAACCGGTGCGCCAGGTAGGTGGCCACGTCGTCGTGGGGCAGGGCGCGCGGGGTGAACCGGGGACCGGCGGGCGGGCGCGGGCGGAGCCGGTCCACCCGGAAGGTGCGCCAGTCGCCGCGGTCGGTGTCGAAGGCGACGAGGTACCAGTGCCTGCCGAAGTGGACCAGGCGGTACGGCTCGGCGATCCGCCGGGACGCCTCACCGCGCGAGCTGGTGTAGTCGAACCGCAGGCGCTCGTGCCGACGGCAGGCGTCGGCGATGGTCACCAGCGTGTCCGCCGAAACCCGCGGGCCGGGTGCCACCCCGGCCCGCACGGTGGCCGACTGCAGCGTGTGCACCCGTTGCCGCAACCGCGACGGCAGCACCTGCTCCAGTTTGGCCAGCGCCCGCAACGCGGTCTCTTCGATGCCGGTGACCGAACTGCTGGTCGCGGTCCGCAGCCCGACGGCCACCGCGACCGCTTCGTCGTCGTCGAGCAGCAGCGGTGGCAGGGACGCCCCGGCGCCCAGCCGGTAGCCGGGGGTGCCTCGCAGCGCGTGCACGGGGTAGCCGAGTTCGCGCAACCGCTCGACGTCGCGGCGGACCGTGCGGGTGGAGACCCCGAGCCGCTCGGCCAGGTCGGCGCCCGCCCAGTCGCGGTGCGCCTGCAGCAGCGACAGGAGTTTCAGCAGCCGCGCGGAGGTCTCCAGCATGACTTCCAGTGTGCCCGATCGTTAGGACCGGAATTGTCCTAACCGGTTACTAGCGTCTTGCCCATGACACCGGACATCCAGCCGTTCACCATCGACATCCCGCAAGCCCAGCTCGACGACCTCGGCCACCGGCTGGCCGCCACGCGGTGGCCCAGCGAACTCCCCGGCGTCGGCTGGAGCCGGGGCGTGCCCGTCGGTTACCTGGCCGATCTCGCCGAGTACTGGCGCACCGGCTTCGACTGGCGGGCGCAGGAGGCCGCGCTCAACGCGCTGCCCCAGTTCGTCACCACCATCGACGGCCAGCGGCTGCACTTCCTGCACGTGCGCTCCCCCGAACCCGGCGCCACCCCCCTGCTCCTGCTGCACGGCTGGCCGGGCGGGGTGACCGACTTCCTCGAGGTGCTCGGCCCGCTGTCCGATCCGCGGGCCCACGGCGGCGACCCCGCCGACGCCTTCCACCTGGTGGTGCCGGCGCTGCCCGGTTTCGGCTTCTCCACGCCGCTGCGGGGGCCGGGCATGGACGCCGCGAAGATGGCGGGCCTGCTGGTCCGGCTGATGGGGGCGCTCGGGTACGACCGCTACGGCGTGCAGGGCTACGACACCGGCTCGTGGGTCGGACCGGAGCTCGGGAAGCAGGCCCCGGACCGGGTGCTCGGCGTGCACCTGAACGGGGTGATCTCGTTCCCGGCGGGCGAAGAAGGCGAATTCGACGACCTCCCGGAGGCCGACCGGCGCCGCTGGGAGTCGATGCAGAACTTCAACGACGGTTACCTGCAGTGCAATTCGAAGCGCCCGCAGACGGTGACCTACGGCCTGCACGACTCACCGGCCGGGCAGCTGGCGTGGATCGTGGAGAAGTACAAGGAACTGACCCTGCCGGCGGAGGGGCTGCCGGAGGACAGCCTGGACCGGGACTGGATGCTCACCAGCATTTCGCTCTACTGGTTCACCGGCTGCGCCGGTTCGGCCGCCCAGATCTACTACGAGGAGATTTCGGCGAAGCAGTGGGGTTGTGCGCCCCCGTCCAAGGTCCCGGTCGGGGTCCTGCTCTCCGCGCACGACGTCACCATCCGGCGCTGGGCCGAACGCGATCACCACATCGTGCACTGGACCGAACTGGACCACGGTGGGCACTTCCTCGCCGTGGAGGCGCCGACCGCACTGGTGGAGGACGTGCGCGTGTTCTTCCGCAAGATCCGCTGAGTTCCCGTGGGTGGGGGGGGGGGGGGGGGGGGGGGGGGGGGAGAAAGGGGAAGGGGGGGGGGGGGGGATGGGGTAGCAGAAAAGAGATGCCGCCGCAAACCGACATACCGCTCTCAACGATC